>CAZKKD010000174.1:0-8204 GCA_964553265.1 uncultured Planctomycetales bacterium
GGGCCGGACAGGTTGCGCGGGGGGGCGTGGCGCGGGGCCGGGGCGGCGGCGGGGGCGGTCAGGGGGTCGGGCGGGGGCGCTTCGGCGCCGACGAGAAGCTGCCGCAGTGTCCAGGGGCGGTCCGGGTCGTGGACCGCCAGGAGGGCGCGCAGGAAACTGGGCGTCACGTTCGCCTGGTCGATGCCCAGGTCGCTGAACGCCTGATCCAGCCGGCTGGCGTCCCGACGGATCGCGTCCGGCATCAGGCAGCAGGTGTGTCCGTGCGCGAGGCAGCCGAAGATCTGCTGCACCGAAACGTCAAAGATGAGCGGCGCGGTGACGGCTTCGCGGATGGGTTCGTCGAACGGGCGGTAGATCTCCGCGCCCAGCCAGGCGACCAGGTTGGCGAGCGCGCCGTGCCCGACCGCGACCCCCTTGGGCCGGCCGGTCGAGCCGGAGGTGGCGATGACGTAAGCGCGGTCCGTCGGTGTCGGCAGCGGCGGCGGCTCAATGGCAGCTTCGCCGTCATGCTCGGGTTCCGCAAGCGCAGCGTGGTTGACCAGGCGGCATCCGCCGTCACGCGCCGACGACGGGAGTGCGAGGCCGGGAATGCGTTCCAGCGCGTCGCGGTCGGGAAAGCGGTTCCCTGTCGCGAGCATGGCGCCGACAAGATCGGCCAGGGTCTCCTCGCCTTCGCCGAGCGCGGCCGCGGCAACATGCGGGTTATCGAGCACCTCCTCCGGCGAGCTGGTCGCGTAGGGTCCGCCGCTCACGATGGGCGCTTCGACGCCCCAGAGGCGCAGGAGGTCGACCGCCTTGTGGAACTGATGCCGGTAGAAGGTGAGGCTGCGGATGCCGATGAGGTCCGGGCCGAAGTCCGTCACCAGGGCGCGCAGTTCGTCCCAGGCGTCGAAGTCGATGCGGACCTTCGCGATGCGGCCGGTCACCCGCGGGCCGTGGGTGGCCTCGAGGTGCGTCAGGAGTTGCACGAGTCCCAGCGGCGGCTCGACCACGTCGTAGAGGAGGGCGCGGTCGGCCGAGAAGGTCTGGCTGACGTCGAGCAGCAGGATGCGCAGCGCGTCGGCGTCCTTCGTCTGCCGGGGGAAAGCGGCGCGGAAGCGCGCGTTGAGGTCGGGGACGCGGACCGCTTCCTCCGGGACGAATTCGAGGTCGGGCAGGTCGGCGCGATCGATGCCGGCGAGGCGGAGGACATCGTCGACCGAGCGCACCTCGGCCGGGAGGTAGCTGTCGTATTTCTGCACCACCTCGTCCTCGGTCAGGGTCGTGGCCTGCAGCGGCAGGACGGCGCGGAGGCGCTCCGGCAGCAGGAAGTAGTCGTTCAGGAACGCCATCCGGTATTCCTGGCTGAAGGCGCGCGAAAACGGCAGCGTCGACGGCAGCTCGTGGTAGCCGAGGGTCATCGAGTCGCGGATCGCTTCGTCGCTCACCCCGTGCGCGCGGGCGATGGCGGCCATGTCGGTGTCCGGGAAGATGCGCAGGACAAAGACGTAGGGGAAGTGGAGCCAGCGGATGCTCTTCAGGAAATCGAGCGTCCGGTAGGCCTCTTCCTCCGTCTCCGACGGGAAGCCGTGCATCGAGAAGGTCTCGAGAATGACGTGCGGGTAGGTCGTGGCGATATATTCCAGGTTGGCGTGGAGCGCGTCCAGGTCGAGCCGCTTGCCGATGAGTTCCTGCAGGCGGGGCGAAGCGGTCTCGAGCGCAAAGGCCATCTGCACGGTACCGGCTTCGACCATGCGGTCGATCTCGTCGCGGGTGAGGATGTCCCCGCGCAGGCCGTTGGAGAAGAAGAAGCGGCAGTCGAGGCCGTTCGAGCGCACGAGGTCGAAGAAGCGGCGACAGTTTTCGCGGTCGAGATTGAAAATGTCGTCGATGAAGACGAAACGCCGCACCCCGCAGTCGTAGGCCGTCTTCACCTCCTCGAAGATGTGTTCGGCCGAGCGGCGGACATGGGTCTTTGGCCAGATGCGGTGGCAGTAGGCGCACTTGTAGGGGCAGCCCCGAGTGGCCTGGATCGCGATGTTGTGCTTGGCGACGGACTGCCCGATGAAGCGATGGTACGCCTCGTAATCGATGAGCGAGCGGTTGGCGATCGGGAGTGCGTCGAGGTCGCGCATGGGCGGCCGCGCCGGCGTGCGGACCGGGGTATCGCCCTTCGGATGGCGCAGGAAGAACGCATTGTACCCCAGGCGCTGCGGAATCGCTTCGTCGGTCATCACCAGGCGCGCCCCCGCGTCCCGGAGCGTTGCGGCCAGGCGGTCCTCGGGGTGATCCGGATCGAGCGGAAGGTAGGCCGCGCCCGCCCGGAGTACGCCGAGGAGGGCTTCGACGCAAGCGGCCGAACGGTGGAGGAGAATCCCCACCGTGTCGCCGGGGCCGATGCCGTGCAGGCGGCGGAGGCGGCCGGCGATCCGCTCGGCTGCGACGCGCAGGCCCGCGTAGCTGCGCGTGGTGTCGCCGCAGACGAGGGCGGGCCGGTCAGGCGTGGCGTCGGCCTGCTGGAGGAAACGATGGAGCGCGGTCTCGCCGGCGGGGACGGAGAGGGCCGTGTCGTTGAAGTCCTCCAGGATGCGCGTCTTTTCCGCCGTCGTGAGGATCGGAATGGCCCCGATGGGAATCTCCGGGTCGGCCAGCACGGCGCGCACGATGTTGCGCAGGTGCTCGGGCGCCGCCTGGACGAAGTCGGTCGGGTGGCGCGTGGGATCGAAGGTGAGAACCACGCGCAGGCGCTCGCCCGGAAGGAACGTGACGTCGAAGCCGTAGTGGGTCTGCTCGTGCGTCCGGATCGACTCGACGCGAAAGCCGTAAACGTCGGGGTCGAGCTCCTGGCGAAGCGTCTCGTCGAGGGGGTAGTTTTCGAACGCCGTCATGACGCTGATGAGGTCGCTGCCGTGCGGCGTCTCGGCCTGGATGCGGGCGAGCGGGCAGTGGTGGTGGGCCTCGCAGGCGAGCGCGGTCTTCTGCGCCTCGGCCAGCAGTTGCGCGAACGGCGTCGCGGCGGCCGGGCGGATGCGAACGGGGATGGCGTTGATGAAATTGCCGATCATGGCTTCGGCGCGGTCGAGCGTCGACGGCCGGCCCGAAACCACCGCCCCGAAGACCACATCTTCCGTGCGCCCGTAGAAACCGAGCAGCACGCCGAGGATGCACTGGAGCGCCGTCCCCGTGGTGACGCGGCGGTCGGCGGCGAGACGCTCGAACGCCGCGGTGTCGGCCGCATCGAGCGCGAAGGTGAGGCGTTCGGGGGCGCCGGCCTGCGCGTCTGGCTTCGACCCGGCCATGCCGTCGGGAGCGGGCAGGCGGAGCGGTGCGTCGTGCCCGTCCAGGCAGGTGCGCCAGAAGGCGACCGACGCTTCGACGTCGCGCTCTTCCAGCCAGCGCACATAGTGGCTGAACGGCGGCGGTGCAGGCAGGTCCGGCGCGGTTCCGTCCCGGAGCGTCCGGTAGACGGTCAGGAACTCCCGCACCAGCAGACCGAAGGACCAGCCGTCCAGCAGAATGTGGTGGTGGCTCCAGACGACCTCCCAGAGATCCTCCTCCAGGCGCAGGAGCACCACCCGCATCAGGGGGTCGCGGGCCAGGTCGAACGTGCGCAGGCGTTCGGCTTCGGCGAGGCGGCGCGCCTGGGCCTCCCGCCGTTCGGGGGGCAGGTCGCGCAGGTCTTCGCGCCGGAGATCCACGGGCCGGCGGTGCAGGACCACCTGGAGGGGGCGGTCGGTGTGGGTGTGGCGGAAGACGGTGCGCAGTACGTCGTGACGCGCGACGAGCCGATCCCAGGCGTCGGCAAAGTGATCCGGGTCCAGTCCGCCGCGCAGGCGCCAGACCGTCTGCTGGAAATAGGCCGCCGACGCCGCGTCGGAGAGTGCATGGAAGAGCATCCCCTCCTGCATGGGCGTCAGGGGATAGATGTTCCGGATGTTCGCTTTCGAGAGATCCATGCTCAATCCTGCTCCAACTGGTTGACGAAGGCATCAAGCTCGTCGATGCCGAAGCCGTCGTAGTCAATGTCCGAGGGGGTCAGGTCGCGCCCGGTCTGTGCGGCGAGGTGCGCGGCCAGGTCGCCCGCGTGCCGGCGGACCGATTCCGCAAGTCGGTCCAGCGCCTCGGGGGTTGCATGCGCCGGCGGGGCCGAACAGCGGATGCGCAGCCGCCGCCCGTGGCGGAACGCCACGATCTCCAGCGGTTGCAGCACCGGGGCGTCCGGGTCGACGGTGGCGCCGGGCGGTTCGTCGGCCATGCGGAAATGCCCCGTCGCGTCCAGCGCGTCGAGGTCGCCGAGATAGTTGAAGCTGACCGGCGGCAGGGGCTGGCGCGCCAGGCGGTCGCGTGCGTCCGCCGGGCCGAGGCAGCGCAGGACCGGATAGCCGGCCGCGGGCGGCAGGCGGCGGAGCGACTCCTTCGTCTCCTTCAGACGCGCGCCGGGATCGGTCCGGTGGGCGAAATCGATCCGGACCGGGTGGAACGCGGTGAACCAGCCCACCGTGCCGGCGCAGTCGCGGTCGGGCAGCAGGCCTTCGCGTCCGTGCCCTTCCAGAAGCAGCGTCTCTGCCGTCCCGCCGAGCCAGTCGTTGAGCGCCTGCACAAGCGCGGCGAGAAGGGCATCCTCGACCGTGGCGCCGTAGACCTGCTGCGCACCGTCCGCCAGCGCATCGGCCCCGTTCGCATCGATCGAGACCTCCGCGGTATGGACATGCGCGTAGGTGTCGGCCGTGCCGTCCGGGGGGGGCGGCAGAGCGGGGCGCGGTGCCTCGTCGATGGCGGCCCAGGTCGCCGCGTGCTGGCGGTGCGCGTCGATTCCCTTCGCATGCACGGCCCGCGCCCACGCCAGGAAGGAAGGCGCCGGTGCGTCGGCGAACGGGTCGCTGTCGTCCGCGCGGATGCGGTCATAGGCGGCTGCCAGATCCTCCAGGACGATGCGCCACGAGACCGCATCGACCACGAGGTGGTGCGCCGTCAGGAGGAGCCGCTGCCCGTCGGTCGTTTCGAAGAGGGTGGCCCGGGCGACGTGGCCGGCGGCCAGATCGTGCCCACGCTGGATCGCCGCCGTCCGCTCCCGCAGCGCCTCCGCCGGTGCGGCGGCGCCGGACAGGTCCTCCGTTTCCAACGCGGGCACGGCATCCGGAGCGACGGCGGACTGCAGCCCGGCTTCCCCGTCGCGGCGGAACGCAAGGCGGAGCGCGTCGTGCCGGCCGACCACGGCGCGCCAGGCCCGGCGCAGTGCGTCCGGGTCGAGGCGGTCACGCGGGACGAGGAGGATGGACTGGTTGTAGTGGTCGGCGCGTCCGCGGAAGGCCTGCAGGAACCATTGCTGAATGCCGGTGAGGGGCGCGGTGCCGCCGCCGGTATCCGCCGCGGCGTGGTCGTCGGTGAGCGGCTGCAGGTGGGGTGCGAGTGCGCCGACGGTCTGGTGCTGAAACAGGTCGCGCACCGTCAGGCCCCACCCCGCCTCCCGAAGGCGGGAGGCGATCTGGAGTGCCTTGATCGAGTCGCCGCCGAGGCTGAAGTAGTTGTCGTCGAGGCCAATCCGCCCGGCGCGGAGCACCGCCCGCCAGGCCGCGGCCAAGGCCGTCTCAACGGGGGTCTGCGGTGCGCGGTAGGCTGCTTCGGTCGCGAGGCGGTCCGCCCCGTCGGGGGCGGGCAGGCGGTGACGGTCCAGCTTGCCGCTGGCGTTCAGCGGCAGGCGGTCCAGTCGCACGAACGCCGCCGGGATCAGGGCGGCCGGCAGGCGCTCGGCCAGGTGATCGCGGCACGCGTCGGCCGTGAGCGTGCCGTCGCCGACGAGGTAGGCGACCAGTTCGCGCGTCCCGGAGGCGTCGCCGTCCGCCACGACGGCGGCCTCGGCAATGGCCGGGTGCGTGCAGAGGGCGGCTTCGATCTCGCCGGGTTCGATGCGGTGGCCCCGGATCTTCACCTGCTCGTCGAGACGGCCGAGGAACTCGAGCGTCCCGTCGGATCGCCAGCGCCCGCGGTCGCCGGTCCGGTAGGCCCGGGGCTCGTCCGCGGCGGGAAGGGGGGCGAAGCGCTCGCCTGTCAGCGCTTCGCGCCGGAGATATCCCCGGCCGACGCCGCCGCCGGCGATGCGGATCTCCCCCGGCACGCCGACGGGGACCGGTGCGCCGTACGCGTCGGTCACGATGATGCGCACCCCCGGCAGCGGCCGGCCGATGGGGACGATGGCGGTCGGCGACAGCGCAGCGGGATCGATGCGGTACGCGGTGGCGTCGACGCAGCATTCGGTCGGGCCGTAGACGTTGAGGATCGAGAGATTGCGCCCGACCGGCGTCGCCGCCACCCGTTCGACCAGCGCCCGCGGCAGCGCTTCGCCGCCGATCAGCCACTGCCGCAGCGGCAGATCGGTCCGATCGAAGAAGCGGCTCTGCGCCAGGAGTCCCAGCAGGCTGGGGGTGCCGTCGGCCACGGTCACGCCGTTGGCGGCGAAGCAGTCAGCCAGCGCTTCGCCGTCGGCGCGGGTCGCCTCGTCGACGATCTGCAGGCAATGCCCGCCGAGAAGCGCGGCGAAGATCTGCTGCACCGACGCGTCGAAGACGACCGATGCCAACAGCGCGACGCGGACCGGGGCGGCGAGGTCGCGATAGACGAGTCCGTGCAGGCCGTCGACAAGCTGCAGGATGGAACGGTGCTCGATGAGCGTGCCCTTCGGCTCGCCGGTGGAACCGGAGGTGTAGATGATGTACGCGAGCGCATCCGGCGCGAGAGCGACGTGCGGCGGCAACGGTGCGGTGTCGGCGTGGAGCGCGGGGTCGTCGACCGGGAGGCACAGCGCCGCCGCGTCGCCAAAGCGGGCAGAGAGGGCTTCGCAGGCCGGGCCGTCGGAGAGGACGACGCGCAGATCCGCATCGTCGGCCAGGAAGCAGAGCCGCGCGTCCGGCGCGTCGGGGTCGAGCGGGAGATAGGCCGCCCCGGCCTTCAGGATGCCGAGGAGACCGACCGCCAGGTGCGCCGAGCGCGCCATGCAGATGCCCACCGCCTCGCCGGCCGCCACGCCTTCGGCCTGGAGGCGGGCGGCCAGGCGGTCGGACGCAGCGTCGAGTTCGCGGTACGCAAAGGTGACCGTCCCGTCCGCGACCGCGGGTGCGTCGGGCGTGCGGGCCGCGACGGCGCGGAAGCGGTCCGGCAGCGTCTCGCCCGATGTCGGTGTGTGCGGCTGGCCATGGCCGAGCCGGAGGACGGCGGCCCGCTCGGTGGCGTCCAGAAGCGGCAGGCGGTCGATGCCGGTGTCCGGGTCCTCGATCGCGGCTGCGGCCAGCGTCCGGAGGATGCGGCCGTAGCGTTCGATGGTCGCCGCGTCGAAGAGGTCGGTTCGGTATTCGATCTCCAGGAGGAGCCCGTCGGTCGTCGGGGTATAGATAAAGGAAAGGTCGAACTTCGCGCTCGCCCGGTCGGCGGGGAGCGCCTCGATGGTGAGGCCCGGCAGTTCGACCCGGCCGGCCGACGCGTTCTGGAGGACGATCGCGGCCTGCACCAGCGGCGTATGCGCCAGGCTCCGCTCCGGCTGGAGGATCTCCACGAGGCGCTCGAACGGAAGCGCCTGGTGCGCGAAGGCGTCGAGCGCGGTCGCGGTGGTGCGCCGGAGAAGGTCGCGGAACGAAGGCTCGCCCCCGAGGTCGGTCCGCAGCACCAGCGTGTTGACGAAGAAGCCGATGAGGCCTTCCAGGTCGGCGTGTTCGCGGTTGGCGACGTTGGTGCCGACGGCCATGTCGGCGCGGCCGGTGAGGCGGTAGAGGAAGAGGTCCGTGAGCGCCAGAAGCGCCATGAAGAGGCTCCCCCCCGCGTCCCCCGCCAGGTCGCGGAGCGCGGACGCGGTGGCCGGCGACAGCGTGACGAAGTGGCTGGCGCCGGCGGTGGTCTGTTCGGCGGGGCGCGGCCGATCGGTCGGCAGCTCCAGCACCGGGGGCATGCCGTCCAGCGCGTCGCGCCAGAACGCTTCGAGCCGCGCCAGCGCGGGGCCGCGAAGCGCCTCGTGCTGCCAGGCCGCGTAGTCGGCATACTGCAGCGGCAGCGGTGGCGTCTCCGGTGTACGCCCAGCGACGAAGGCGCGGTAGGCGTCGGTCACCTCGCGGGTGAGGATGCCTTTCGACCAGCCGTCGGCGACGATGTGGTGGAGCGTGAGCAGAAGGACGTGGTCGTCCTCGTCGAGGTGGAGCAGCCGCGCGCGCAGCAGCGGGCCGGCCTCCAGGTCGAACGGG
>CAZKKD010000175.1:0-8189 GCA_964553265.1 uncultured Planctomycetales bacterium
GGCGTGGTGGCACCCCCCTTTGCGCCTCCAGGGGGGCGCGACCGGTGGTCGCCCCGTTGCGGCGGTTGTCGAGGTAATCGCGGGCCGGCGGATCGATGGGCACCACCGCACCGTCGATGGCCGCGGCAACGCGCTGGGCCGACGCCTGGCTGAACTGGGGCTGGACAAAGCTCACGCGCACCTCCTCGGCGTTCGCCTGCTCGATGACCCGGGCAAGCTGCCGGGCGCTCGGCTCTTTGCCCTCGATCTCGATGGGCGCCTGCACCAGGCCATAGGCATCGGCAAAGTAGCCCCACGACGGGTGGAAGACCAGGAAGGTCCGGCCCCGGACCGGCGCGAGCGCAGCGGCCAGCGCCGCGTCGAGCGCGTCCAGATCCTCCAGGAATGCGTCCAGGTTCTTCTCGTAGACGGTCCTGCCCGCCGGGTCGATTCCGATCAGTGCGTCGGCGATGGTCCGCGCCTGCACCTTCACCAGCCGCGGGCTCAGCCAGGTGTGCGGATCGGTCCCGCCGTCACCATGGTCGTGGCGATCTCCCTGGACAGCATGCCCGTCATGGCCTTGCCCATCCTGCTCGTGCTCTTCGTCTTCGTGGTCATGCTCCGCGCCGTGGTGTTCTTCATCGGGATGATGGTGCGCCTTCATCTGCCGCAGGGGAATCCCCTCGCGGGTGTCGACGATGCGCAACTCCTGCATCGTTTCCGCGATCTTCGGCAGAAAGGCGTTCTCGAACGGCACGCCGATACGGAAATACAGCCTGGCTTCCGACAGGGCCGCCATCTGGCGGGGACTGGGCTCGTAGGTGGCGGGGCTGCTGCCGGGCTTGACCAGCGCCTGCACGTCCACCCGCTCCCCGCCGATCCGCTCGACAAAATACGCCTGCGGCACGATGCTGACGAAGACCGTCACCTTTTCTTCGGCCGCTCCGCCGCACGGCGCCAGCAGCAGACAGGCCGCCATGCATCCGACAAAAAAACGCAGGACCCGACTCAACATCGCATGCTCCTTTCCCACCCGGCCATCCCCACACCCGGGATGCCGACCATCTGCCCACACATGTAAATGCAAAAGCATTTGCACGTCAAGCCAAAACGCGTATACTGCGGGCTGAAACGCCGGTGCCACGCGATGAAACCGCCCTGCAACAGGGGGAGACACGCCGTCATGGCGCGCAAAACACCACAGCGACTGGCCATTCTCCGCGTCATCCGGGAGGAAGACCGCCCCCTCCGCGTCGACGAGATCCTCGACCGCGGCCGCGCAGAAGTCCCAACGCTCGACCAGGCAACGGTTTACCGCAACCTGAACCGCCTTCTCGCCGAAGGCGCCGTCCTCCAGGTCCACCACCCCACTCTCGGCGCGCTCTACGAGCGGACCGGCAAGCAGCACCATCACCATTTCCACTGCCGGGTCTGCAACCGGCTGCTGGAATTGCCCGGCTGTGCCGTGGATGCGGAAAACGCTGCACCAGAAGGATTTAAGACCGAATCACACGAGCTCTTCCTCTCCGGCGTCTGTGCCGACTGCGCAGGCGCCTGAGCGCCCGCCGGCCATTCCCGGAACCGCACCCGGCACGGAGACAGCGATGCCGAAACAGCCGCCCGACGCCCCCCTCGTGGAAGCCGAGGACCCGTTCGACCTCGACCAGCCCCGGCCGATGCTCCTGACCTGCTTCCGCGGGCTGGCGCCGCCCCTGGCCGCCGAGGTAGAGGCGCTCGGGCTGCCGGTGCGCTCGACCCACGCGACCGGGCTGGAGACCGAGGGCGGCCTGGACGCGGCGATGCGCCTCTGTCTCCGGTCGCGCGTGGCGCTGTCGGTCCAGCTTCGCCTCGGCGCGTTCCGCTGCCGGAACGCCGACGATCTGTACGCCCGGCTCCGGGAACGCCCGTGGGAGCGCATCGTGCCGCCGGACGGCTACCTCTCCATCGGGTCCCGCGTCGACACGCCGAGCATCGACAACTCCATGTACCCCAGCCTCAAGGCCAAGGACGCCATCGTCGACCGCATCCAGGCCGCCGAGGGCCGCCGGCCCGACACGGGCCCGGACCGGCACCGGCTCGTCGTCCAACTCTTCTGGAAGGGCGAGCAGTGCTACGTCTACCTCAACGCCGCGGGGCGCAAGCTCTCCGACCGGGGCTACCGCAAGCAGCCGCACCGCGCCCCCCTGCGCGAGACGCTGGCGGCCGCGATCGTGCTGGCGGCGGGGTATGACGGCGCGGCGCCGCTGGTCTGCCCGATGTGCGGCAGCGGCACGCTGGCCATCGAGGCCGCCCTCCTGGCGCAGCGCCGCGCCCCGGGGCTCCTGCGCGACAACTTCGGCTTTCTCCACCTGCGCGGCTTCGACCGTGCGCGCTGGGACGCCCTCCGGCGCGAAGCGCACGCCGAAGCGGAAAAGCAGCCGCTCCCGCCCATCGTCCTGAGCGATCGCGACCCGGACGCGGTCGAGGCGGCCCGGCGGAACGCCCGCACCGCCGGGGTGGAACATCTCTTCACGTTTCATGTCTGCGACTTCGCCGAAACGTCGCTGCCCGAGGCGCCGGGCACGATCCTCGTCAATCCCGAATACGGCGAGCGCCTGGGCCAGAAGCGCGCACTGGAGGCGACGTATGCCCGCTTCGGCGACTGGCTGAAACAATCCTGCCCCGGCTGGCGGGCGTGGATCTTTTCGGGCAACCCCGACCTGGCCAAGCGGATCGGCCTCCGTCCCGCGCAGCGCATCCCGTTCTGGAACGCGCGCATCGAGTGCCGCCTCCTGGAGTTCGAGCTCTACGCCGGCAGCCGCAACCCCTAGTGAGACCTTGCGTTCCCCGACTTTTTGCGACCGGGAAGACGCCTGTTCCGAATTGCCCGCTTGACAGGAAATGCAGAGCGGGATAGGGTGCGGAAGCGGCGCAAACCGTCGGTTGGGGGCGCCGTGAATTTCGACCGGAATTCTGGATGTTTTTGAAACCGCGGTCCGTCGGGCCGCGTATTCCGCAAGGACGCCGCATCGACGGGATGCGGCGCGCCCCGGCAGCAGCGGGGCCGGCTTTCTGCAGAAGGAGAACGATGTGCGCAAGGTGATGAAACGGGTCGCAATGGTGGCGGGGCTGGCCGTGCTTCTGATCTCCACGGCACGCGCTGCCGAACCGGAAACGATGGACCGCCTCTTCGCCAAGGATGTCATCTTCTACGCCGAGATGCCCGATCTTACCGCCTCCGGCGAAACGATGAAGAAGACCCCCTGGTACGCCCTCTACCAGGACGAAGCGATTCAGGCCTTCCTCGAGAAGCCGCTGGCGAAGCTCAAGGAAGCGATGGAGGAGGTGAAGGCCGAGAGCACCGAGAAGCTGGGCATGGAGTTCGACCCGGCGGAGCTGCTCGAGATGCTGCCGGTGCGCCTCGCCTGCGCGATCGAGAGGCCGATCCGCGGGTCCTTCCAGAGCGAGAACGACGTCTCCTTCCAGCTCGTGGCCGAGCTCGGCGACAAGAAGGACCGGATCGTCACCCTCCTGCAGGCCATCGTCAAGTCCGAGGAAGCCGAGATCACCGAACGCTCGATGGACTACAAGGGCACGACCGTTCACGGCCTTTTTGAGCCGGCGGACGAGGAGGGCGAGAAGCCCGAGAACGTGATCAACTATGCCGTCTCCGGCAACTACCTGCTCGTCGGCAACAAGCTCGGCGGCGTCAAGCGCCTCGTCGACGCCCTCGCCGCCCCCCCGGCCGACAACATCGCCGCCTCGCCCAACTACCAGGCCGCGCGCAAGCAGATGGTCGCCAACCCGATGGCGGTCTATTACCTCGATGTCGAGGCCCTCAAGGCCGCCTTCCCGCAACTCAACGCCCCCGCGCCCCTGCCGATGCCCGGCATGCCCCCCGCCGGCGCCGACGGCGGCATGACCGGCCAGAAGATCATGGAAGCGCTCGGCGTCGCGCAGGTGAAGTCGGTCAGCGCGTCCTTCATGGTCAACGAAGCGGGCGGGTACGAGCAGGCGATGTTCATCCACAACCCCGCCCAGCCCACCGGCATCCTGAAGCTCGTCACCAGCGGCGCCACCCAGATGCAGTTGCCGGCCTTTGTCCCGGAGAACGCCACCTACTACGGCTTCCGCGTGGGCCCGAGCGGGGTTTACCAGACCGTCCTGGAGATCATGGAAGGCCTGCAGCCCGGCATGAGCATGACCGCCCAGATGGCCATGGAGAACGCCAAGCAGGAAACCGGCATCGACATTCCCCAGCAGCTCTTCGGCGCGCTCGGCGACCAGATGGGCCTGGCGCTGGTGACCGAGGGCGAGTTCGACGTCGATGTCGAATCCCTCAGCCCCATGATGATGCCGATGGTGATGTCGATGCAGATGAGCGGCATGCTGCTCTTCAGCGCCGACGTGAAGGACGAGGGCACGCTCAACCAGACCATCGATACCCTCGTCGCCAAGGCCACCGAGAAGGGCGCCGGCTTCGCCGTCGAGCGGCAGGACATCGAGGGCGTCAGCGTCCGCGTCTTCCGCCAGCAGGGCGGCATGCAGATGCCCGGCATGCCGGTGCCGTGCCTCGCGGTCGCGGCCGACCAGGCCCTCTTCGCCCTCAACCTGGAGACGATGACCAAGGCGATCCAGGGCATGCAGAGCGGCGAAGGCGGCCTGGCGTCCCATCCGCTGACCCAGCAGGGTCTGGAAGCCCTCGGCGCCGAGGAGCGCTCGCTCCTGCTCGCCATGAACGAAGCGGCCTACTTCCGCTGGTACGCCAGCTTCATGAAGTTCACCATGCAGATGCAGGAGCGCCAGATGGCGCAGCAGAAGAAGATGATGGAAGAGATGGCGGCCGAAGCCGAAGAGACCGGCGAGGACGCCGAGGGGATGGTGGAGGAGTTTGAAGCCGAAGCCCCCGAGACCCCCGGCGACATGATCGACTTCGCCCTCTGGCCCCAGGGCGACGTCTTCGCCAAGTACCTCGGCGTCACCGTGGGCGACATGAGGCCCGTCGAAGGCGGCATCCTCTTCCGCGGCATCAGCATCCCGCCCGCACAGGAGTAGCCCGGGCCGGCACCACGAAGCGTCCTTCCGCGGCCGCCCTCCCCCGGGAGCGCGGCCGCGGTCGTTTCGACCCGTCCGGCGGACCGCGCCGGTGCGGCGGAATCCCCTTGACCCGGCGCCGCGGGCAAGGGTATACCATAGCGTGTCCGCCCGGGTACCGCGCAGCACGCAGGTCGTGCGCGCCCGGGCGATCCGTACATTCGAATCCGTTCCGACACTCGTTCCGGCGCCCGCAGCACGGGAGGCGACGCCCGCCGGCCGGGGCGGTCCGGCGCAACCGGGAGGACGCGGTATGCCTTGGGTGGACATCTCGCAGGCCGCTTTCACCATGGGCATCAGCGAGCGCACGATCCGCAACTGGATCAAGGCCGGCAAGCTCAACGCCAAGACCGAAAACGGCCAGCGCATGGTCGAGATTCCCGAAGAGGAGCTGCGCGCCTCGGCCGGCGGGGGCGAGGACGCGTCCTTCGCGGACAGCGAGTTCTTCGAGGACGGAGAGGGCGACGGCGAAGGCGGACGGATGCTGGGCACGCAGAAGCGCCTGGAGGTGGCGCTCCTGGAGTGCGGGCGCGTCAAGGGCACGCTCGCGAGCCAGGAGCGAATCATGGAGACGCTCTCCAGCAACATCGCCGAACTCACCGCCAAGCTGCAGAAGAGCCAGAACCGCTCGTGGAAGCTCATCATGCTCGCGCTCGGCATTGCCTTCCTCGGCGTGGTCGCCATCCTCGCGCGCAACAGCCTCCACAAGGACGACCTCGCCAGCATGCGCAAGGAACACCGCGAAGAACTGGACGCCGTCGCCACGAAAAAGACCGAGGTCGAAACCCGCCTCCACGAAGAGCGCACCGAAAACCTGCAGAAGCAACTGGAACTGCGCAACCAGTACGACAAGGGCCTCGAGGCCAAGGTCGCCGACGCCAAGCAGGAGCTGAAGCAGCTCTGGCAGGCCGACATCGACCGACTCCGCGAGGATCACAAGCGCACCCTCGACGAGAAGAACGCCCTCATCGAACAGCTCCGCAACACCAACAAGGAGCTCGAAACGAAGGCCATCCGGCTGGAGGAGCAGGAGAAGTCGCTCAAGAGCGACATCGCCAAGCTCGAGGACACCCTCGGCTCGCAGGCCCGGCAGCTCGAAAAGCTGGAAGAGTACAAGACGCGCATCATCGAACTGCAGGACGATCTCGACAAGTCCCGCCGCCGTGGCGCCGGGGAGTAAGAGCCTGCCCCCCGACGTGCCCCGGCATCACGCCTCCGCACCGCCCCCGGATTCCTTCCCGGCTGCACCGCGCTCCTGCACGAGGCGGCGGAACGCTTCGCCACGCGCCTCGAAGTCGGTGAACGCCCCGTAGCTTGCGCACGCCGGGCTGAGGAGCACGGTCCCGCCGGCCGGGCAGAGGCGGCGGGCCGCGTCCACCGCTTCGGCCAGCGTCCCGGCCCGGTGCGTCCGGTCCGCAAAGCCGGCGGCGTCCAGCGCGGCGGCGATCCGGTCGGCCGCGTCGCCCAGGAGCACGGCGGCGGTCGCCTGCTCGGCCACGACGGCCGCCAGCGCGTCGAACGGAAGCCCCTTGTCGTACCCCCCCGCGATCAGCACCGTCGGACCGGCCGTCGAGGACAACGCCGCGACGGCCGACTCCGGCGTGGTCGCCACCGAGTCGTTGACGAAGCGCACCCCCCCGATCGCTCCGACCGGCTCCAGCCGGTGCGGAAGCCCCCGGAAGCCGGGCGCCGCACGGCCGGCGGCGGCGACGTCGCCCAGCACCGCCCGCGCCGCCAGCAACGCGGCGAGCGCGTTCTCCACGTTGTGCCGGCCCGGCAGGGGCAGGTCCGCCAGCGCGAAGCCCGCCTGCTCCTCGCCCGCCAGGCGCGCGATGGCCTGCCCGTCCCGGACAAAGGCGGCGTTGGGACCGCCGGGGTCGTCGAGGGCGAAGCGACCCACCCGGCTGCAGCACGCCGCGGCCCAGTCGCGGAGAACGGGATCGGCCGCATTGAGGATGGCGAGGTCGCGCCAGCTCTGCCGGCGGAGGATGTTGCGCTTCGCGTCGTAGTAGGCCGCCAGCGACCCGTGCCAGTCGAGGTGGTTGGGCGCGAGCTGGGTGATGACGGCCACGCGCGGCGCCAGCGCCTGCTCGCCGAGGTAGTGGAGCTGGAAGCTGGAGAGTTCCAGCACCAGCGGCGCGGACGGCCAGTGCATCTTCATCTGCGGCAGGAGCGACCCCCCGAGGTTCCCCCCGACCAGGGTGCGCGGCTCGACCGCCCGCAGCATGTGCCCCAGCAGCGCCGTGGTGGTGCTCTTCCCGTTCGAGCCGGTCACCCCCACGGTCATCCCGTGCGCGAGGCGGAGCACGGTGCCGACCTCGGTGACGATGCTGGCGCCGTGCGCGCGGGCGACGGCGAGGCAGGGATGGTCGGGGCGGACGGCGGGGTTGACCACCACCACGTCGGCGGCGGCGAAGTCGGCCTCGCGGTGCTCACCGAGGACATAGAGGATCGGCAACCCGTCGAGCGCGCGGATCGAGTCCACGAGCGCGTCGGCGTCCTGCCGGTCGGTGACGGTGACGTCGCTGCCGAGCTCAGCCCAGAAACGCGCCGCCCCCCCCCCGCCGCCGAAACGCCCGAGTCCGAAGATCACCACCTTCGCGTGCTGCTTGCCCAGCATGCCGCCTCCCGGCAATCCCGCGTCAAGAACCGTGATACAACGGAGTGGCGCTGTCCTGCGCAGCGTTCATGCAGAAGGATGCGACGGCGAAGCATCCCGCTCCATCCAGTCCGGCAGGGGAGAACCGGTCGCGTCGGCATAGAGCGTCTCGGGCGCGATGTCGATGCCGCCGTCCCACTCCAGCGTGCCGAGCTCCTGATTGATGCGGAATGCACGGGCGAAGGCGGGGTCCCGGAAGCGCTGGAAAACGCCCCCCCGGTCGGCATAGCGCGCCAGGTCCACCATGCCCGTTTTGCCGTCGGCAAAGGTGACCGCAATCCGGAGGTCCCGTTCCCATCCGGCCGCTACCACATCGCGGAACATGGCGTTTGCCTCCTACGGCAGGGGGTCGATTTTTCGCGGCGCCTGGCCGCGCTGCACCCGGTCCCAGTCGTCCAGCAGCTCGTGCTGGTGCTGGGAGGCCCACTCGACCACCAGCCCCAGGGCCCGCGGCGGGAGCGCGCCTTCCAATACCTCC
>CAZKKD010000176.1:0-8143 GCA_964553265.1 uncultured Planctomycetales bacterium
TCGCCCACTTGGTCGAACGTTTCGACGACGTCGCCCGCCACCGCCTCGACGGTCTCGACGACGTCGTCGGCCACCTGCTCGACCGCACTGACGAAGACGCTCCTGGCTTCCGACACCCAGCCCGCAATATTGTCCCACAGACCCTGGCCGGGTCCTGCACGGTGCAGCGTCTCGTCTTTACGAAGGCGATCGACCTCGGCCTTGTCGACACCCCGGAAAGACCACGCCCCTTCCGCGCCGCGCTCCAGCTTGAAGTGCGGATGCGGGCGGCGCGGATCGGGGGCGCCGTCCTTGCGCCGTCGCATGCCGGCGTAGACGAAGCGGCCATGGTGCACGCCATGCGGGGTGAAGTTGTAGCTGTGCTGCGCCATGGTCGCGAGCGACACCGCGGCCTTGTGCAGCGCGGCCTTGCTCGGATCGACGGGCTGGGTGCGGTCCACCGGCCGGGCGTGGGCGTCCGCAGTGCCGAGACGGGGCCGGGAGTCCGGGCGGGGCTGCGGGACAAGATCTTCAACCCTTTCTTCACCACGCGCGACGGCGGCACCGGGCTCGGACTCGCGATTGTACACAAGCTTGTGCAGGAGCACGGCGGCGGGGTCGCCGTGGAGGAGAACGACCCCGGAGGCGCCGTCTTTGTCTTCGACCTGCCGGGAGCATAGGCTTGCAGCAGAACGTGTTACAGCGTTCAACGCTTTCTGCCGGCAGCCTGGCCGGATCCTGACTGGAGGAGAACCGCTGTGCCGGAACGCATCGTTGTCGTCGACGACCAGGAGTTCGTGCGCGAAGGGCTGAAAGAGACGCTCACGCGCGCCGGGTACGCCGTCGTCCCCTGCGCCAGCGGGCGCGAAGCGCTGACCGTCCTCTCGGAGGGCGATGCCGGGGCGCTGGTCACCGACCTGCGCATGCCGGAGATGTCGGGCATGGAGCTGCTCGAGAAGGCCCGCCGCATGGACGAGAACCTGCCGGTCATCGTGGTCACCGCGTTCGCGACGGTCGAGAACGCGGTCGAAGCCATGAAAAAGGGCGCATACGACTATATCATGAAGCCGTTCAACGCGGACGCGATCGAGGTGACGGTGGCGCGCGCGCTGCAGCATCGGCGGCTGATGGCGGAGAACGAGTACCTGCGCGGCGAACTGAGCCGGCAGTGGAGCCCGGACCATTTTGTCGGTGAGAGCGAGGCGATGGCGGCGGTCTTTGAGCAGATCCGCCGGACCGCCCGCAGCGACGCGACGGTGCTCATCCGCGGGGAGAGCGGCACGGGCAAGGAGCTTGTCGCCGCGGCGCTCCACGCGCACAGCCCCCGCGCGGACCGGCCGCTCATCCGCGTCAACTGCGCGGCGCTCAGCGCGGGGCTGCTGGAGAGCGAACTTTTCGGCCACGAAAAGGGCGCCTTCACCGGGGCCGACCGGCGGCGCGTGGGGCGGTTCGAGCTTGCCGAGGGCGGCGCCATTCTGCTCGACGAAGTCTCCGAGATGGACCTTTCGCTGCAGGGGAAGCTCCTCCGGGTCCTCCAGGAAAAGGAGTACGAGCGGGTCGGCAGCAGCGAGACCATCCGGACCGACGCCCGGGTGCTGGCCACCAGCAACCGCGCCCTTGAGGACGCCATCGAGGATGGGAGCTTCCGGCAGGACCTTTTCTACCGCCTCAACGTGGTGCCGATCGTGCTGCCGCCGCTCCGGGACCGCAAGGAAGACATTCCTCTCCTCGTACAACACTTTATCGGAAAGCACGCCCCGTCGGTCGGCCGGAAGGTGGGCGGGGTGGATGACGGGGCGCTGTCGCTTCTGCAGCGGTACGACTGGCCGGGGAACGTCCGGGAACTGGAGAACATCATCGAGCGCGCCATGGTGCTCGGCCGGGGCGAGACACTGGGGCCTGAAGAGATTGCGCCCGGCCTGACCGCCGGCGGCAGCCCCTCCGCCGCGGCGCCCATCCCGTCCGACGCGGGCGTGGTGCGCAGCCTGGCGGAGGTGGAGCGCGAGCACGTCCACCGGGTGCTGGACCACTTCGACGGGCATCGCCAGAAGACGGCCGCGGCACTGGGGATCAGCGAACGTTCGCTCCGCGACCGCCTGAAACGCTGGAAGGAGCAGGAAGAGGATGCCTGACCGGCCGGTCAGGCGGCGGATTCTGCCGGGAGCGGCAGATGCTGCCGTCACCGTGCGGAAACAGTTGGAACCGGCGGGACGGGGATTTCCGGAAAACGTTGAAAAATGTGGGCGGTAAGTTGAAGTGACCCCGTCCGTTATGTAGACTTAAGAGAGTGCGCGCGGTTTTCGCCGGCCTGGTACGGGGGTTGTACTTGGGTTCCGTCGGCGGAATGTGACGAGGAAAGGGTGATCCGATGATGCGTTTTCTGTTCCAACGCGAGAGTGTGCCGGTGCTCGACGCCGCGCTCTCGTTTGCGCATCAGAAGCACCTGACCATCATGAACAACATCGCCAACGTCAATACGCCGTACTACAAGCGCCAGTTGCTGCCGGAAGGCGAATTCCAGGACGCGATGCGCGAGGCGCTGGACGAGCGGCGCGACGCGCACCCGACGCGCTTCTACATGGAAGACACGCGGCGGATCGATTTCGGCCCCGCCGGCCTGACGCCGGTGGCGCACCGCATGCGCGGGGACGAGGCCGGCCCCGAGCGGCACGACGAGAACAGCATCGTCATCGAGCGCGAGATGGCGGAACTCGCGAAGAACGGCCTGCGGATCCAGACGATGCAGGCGCTCTTGAAGAAGAAGTACAGCATGTACCGCGCCTCGATACGCGGCCAGGTTTCGTAGGCTTGAACGCTCAAGGCGGTAAGAAGGGGATCCGATGATTCGCAATGCGGGCATGTTCAGCATGATGGACGTGAGCGCCTCCGCCCTCGCCGCGGAACGGGCCCGCATGAACGTGGTGGCCAACAACCTGGCCAACGCGCAGACGACGCACGACGTCGACGGCAACCCGAACCCGTACCGGCGCAAGCGGGTGCACTTCAAGCCCGGCGCGCCGGAGATTACCGGTTCGGACACCCTCGGCGTCCACGTCCACGAGATCGACGAGGATCCGAGCGACTTCCGCCTCGTCTACAAGCCCGGCCACCCGGACGCGGACGGCCAGGGGTACGTGCGGTATCCGAATGTGGACGTGCAGGTGGAAATGGTCGATATGATGGTTGCCGCGCGCGCCTACGAGGCGAACATCACGTCGATGGAAACGGCGAAGCAGATCATGCGCGGTGCGCTGCAGATCATCGCGTAGCAGCGTGGACGAACGGCGCCCGCGGGGCGTCCGGCAACGAATGGAGAGTGAGCGATGGCCATCAACCCGATCAACCCACTCCAGGGAGGCGATGGGGTTGGCAAGGCGCGCGACGTCGGACGGGGCGATGGATCGCCACCCGCCGACGCCCAGAACTTCAAGCAGTTTCTGCTCGACAGCCTCGACCAGGTCAACCAGCTCCAGCAGGAATCGGAACTGGCCCAGGAGGCGCTGGCCACCGGTCGGACCGACGACGTCACCCAGGTGATGAGCGCCGTGGAGAAGGCGGACATCGCCTTCAACACCATGATGGCGGTCCGCAACAAGCTGGTCGAGGCGTATCAGGAAGTGCTCCGGATGCAGATCTAGACGCTGATCGTTGCCGCGTGACGCCGCGCCTGGGGGGGTGCGGCGCCGGATGCGCGGCCATCCGGAAGGGGTCCGGGGGCGCAAGGCGTGCGCCCGTCATGCTTTGGGGGGGCGAACCATGCCTGTATTCCAGGAACTGACCGAGAACGCACGCAAGGTGATGCGCGACATGTCGGTCACGCAGCGCCTGGCCGTTGTCATGACGGGCGTCACCGTGGCGCTGGCGCTGGGGATGATGGTCTTCATCGGCTCGCTCAGCGAAAAGAAGGGCACCCTCCCGCTGCCTGTGCGCGTGCCGCCGAAGCAGTACGAGGAATTCCGCGTCCTCCTGGAGGACGAGGGGATCAGCCCCACCTACGAGCGCGACACCCAGTCGATCCACGTCCCCATCGAGCAGGTGGACCGCGCGTACATGCTGCTGGCGCGCAACGACCTCTTCACCGACGACTCGCACGCCGGCTTCGAGCAGATGCTGGCCCGGGTCGACTACACCATCACCGAGCCGAACCGCCAGGCCATGATGCGGGTGGCGAAACAGAACGAACTCTCCCGGATCATCCAGACCATGACCGCCGTCGAGAGCGCGGACGTCATCCTCGTGGAGGGCGACCGGCGGCGCCTGGGCGCGCCGGTGGTGCCGCGCGGTTCGGTGATGATCCGGACCGCCATCGGCAAGGAGGTGACCCAGGGCATCGCCGACACCATCATCGCCCTGGTGGCGGGCACCATGGCCGGGCTCGAAAAGGAGCGGGTGGTGGTGACCGACCAGGACGGGCGCCACTGGTACGCCACCAACGAGTCCGACAGCCAGTGGCGGAGCGCCCAGCGCCTGGCCCAGCAGCGGAAGCTGGAAGAGGCGATGCAGCAGAAGGTCGAGTCCCAGGTGCGGAGCTTCTATCCGGGGTGCGAAGCGTTCGCGTTCGTCACCGCGGTCCTGGACCTCGACACGATGGAGACCGAGATCCACAAGAAGTTGGAGGGCCCGGTGAAGCGCGCGCGCAAGTCGAGCCGGGAGCAGAAGACCACCCGCGGGCCCGGGGCGCCGGTCGGCACCCAGCCGAACGTTGTGCGCCAGACCAACACCGGCGGCGGCCCGACCGAGTACAGCGAGTATTCCGAGAAAGACAGCGACACCCTCTTCGACACCGGCGAGCAGATTACGGTGGAGCGGAAGATCCCCGGCAAGCTGGAGGAGGATGGGCTGAGCGTCTCGGTGGTGATGCACCTGCCGGCGCACTACGAGCGCAGCGAGGAAGGCGAGGTGGTGCGCGACGACCAGGGCGAGCCGGTGCGTACCGCGGGCCCCGAACTGACCGAGCCGCAGGTCTTCGACCTGCAGCGCAACATCGCCGCCGCCATCGGGCACCCGGCGCCGCGCGAGATCGAGATCAAGCAGGTGGGCTGGACCCCGCCGCTGGAGGGCGAGGATCAGCAGGACTGGGCGGCCGTCATGGCCGACCTCGCGCGGCAGCACCTGACCGCGCTCATCCTGGCCGGCTTTGCGGTGGTGGGCTTCGTCATGATCTGGACGCAGGTCCGCCGCGTCGTACCGGCCGAGGAACTGGCGGCGCTCGAAGACGAGATCGCCAGCCCCGAGGGCGCGCCCTTCGGCGAGGTGTCGGACGAAGACCGGTCGAACCAGGCGTTCGAGCAGATGCGCAACCGCATCGCCGACATCGTCGACGAGGATCCGAAGAAGGCCGCGAGCCTGGTGAAGCGCTGGATGGTGATGGAGTGACGCCGGCGCCGGGACCGGGTCCCGGCCTGCGCCAGGGAGGTGCGCTGTGGGCAAGCAGAAAAAAGCCGAGGGGCTGACCGGCGTTCGCAAGGCCGCCATTCTGTTGGTTTCCCTGGAGACCGACACCGCCTCGAAGATCCTCAGCAACCTCCAGACGGAGGACATCGAGCGGATCTCGATGGAGATCGCGCGGCTGGAGGATGTCACGCCCGAACTCCGCGACGCGGTGGTGCGGGAGTACTACCAGACCCACATGGCGCGGAAGTACCTGGAGCAGGGCGGGCTGGAGTACGCGCGCGCGCTCCTGGAGAAGTCGCTGCCGCCGGAGGACGCGGCGGTCATCCTCGACAACCTGCAGCAGTCGATCAGCCAGACGCCGTTCCACTTCCTCAAGAAGACGGATCCGGAAAACCTGCTTACCTTCATCCAGGACGAGCACCCGCAGACCATTGCGCTCATCCTGGCGCACCTGACCGCGAAGCAGGCCTCGGAGATCCTGCAGGGACTCTCGGCGAAGAAACAGATCGAGGTCGTCAAGCGCGTCGCCCGCATGGAGCAGACCACCCCCGAGGCGATCCGGCAGGTGGAGGCCGGCCTGGAGACGCGCCTGGCCAGCATCGTGAACCAGGACCTCGAACAGGCCGGCGGCGTCGAGACCATCGCCGAGGTGCTGAACCTGGTCGACCGCACCACCGAAAAGGGGATCCTCGAAAACCTCGAGGAAGAGGACCCGGACATGGTGGAGCAGATCCGCCGCCTCATGTTCGTCTTCGAGGACATCCTGCTCGTCAACGACAAGGGCATCCAGGCCGTGCTGAAGGAGGTGGAGACCGACGAGCTCGCCCTCGCGCTCAAGACCGCGAGCGAGGAGCTGAAGGCGAAGATCTTCAAGAACATGTCCGAACGCGCCGCGACGCTCATCAAGGAAGACATGGAGTACATGGGGCCGGTGCGCGTGAGCGACGTCGAAGGGTCGCAGCAGCGGATCGTCGACGTGGTCCGCCGCCTCGAGGAAGCCGGCGAGGTGATCGTCAGCGGCCGCGGCGGCGAGGAAGAGGTGATTGTCTGAGGGCGCGCCGCGCCCGCTTCGACACCCACAACCGGACGGGCCAGCCAGGGAAGCGAGGCCCGTCCGTCGACGCCCGGACGCACCGGTCCGGGCCGTGCGCACGTAAGGACACCGCATGAGCCCGTCCAACGGCAACCTGCTCCGCAACGGCGAGTCCACCTCGGCGGGGACGCCCGTTCCGTTCAACTTCGAGGACGTGCAGGCGATGGCGCGCCGCATCCTGGAGCGCGCCAACCAGCAGGCGCAGCGCGTGCTGGACGCCGCCCGCAAGCAGGCGCAGGACATCGAGCAGGCCGCCTTCGACGACGGCCTGAAGAAGGGCCGCGAGCAGGGCTACGAGAATGCCGTGCGCGAAGGCCACGCCGAAGGCGACAAGGCCGCCCGCGAAGCGGTCCGGGATGCGACCTCGACGCTCGGCCAGACGCTGCAGCAGATGCTGGAACTGCTGGAGGGCGAGCGCCTGCGCCTCAGCGCCGGTGCGGAGGCCGACCTGATCGGCCTCGCGCTCGCCATCGCCCGGAAGGTCGTCAAGCGCGAGGTGACGCTGCCCGAGACGGTGCGGGCGAACGCCGAGGCCGCCATCGACCTGACGGTGCTCCGCCGGGACATCGTGCTCCACGCCGCCCCCGAAGACGTGGCCGCGCTTGAAGAGCACCTCCCCGCGCTCCGGGCCGCCTTCAACGATCTCGAGCGCGTCAGCGTGGTGGCCGACGCATCGGTGGAGCGCGGCGGGGTGCGCGCGGTCACCCGCGAGGGCGAAGCGGACCTGCGCATCAGCGAGCAATTCGCCGCCATCGAGCGGGCGCTCCTGGCTGGCATCGAAGGCAACGCCCCGGAGGCCGACGCCGCGCTGACCGCCGACGTGCCGCCCGCCATCGAGCACGCGGCGCCGAACGAACCCGAAGCGGCACCGCCCGACGCCCCGGCCGCGTTTCCGGCAGCGGCGCCGCTGGCCGGGCCCGACGCGGCGGCGCCAGCGCCGGATGCGGATGCCGGCGCGGGCGAAGCACCGTCCGAAGCGCCGGCCGCATCCGCAACAGAGGAAGACGCCGCCGCACCTGCCGAACCGGCAGCGCCTGTGGGGCCTGACGCGGCGCCGGCTGCATCCGCGTCCGCGGACACGCCCCCCCCGGCTGCCGAAGGGGCCGAAGAGAGGGGCGACAGCGCCGCGCCGCCGTCGGCAGAAGCAGAGGCAGCGGCTGAGACAGAAGCGGCGGCAGGAGCAGAGGACGTCGGCGCGGACGGCGACGACGGTCCGGCGGCTCCGGATGCCGACTCAGCGCCGGAGAACGGTTCGAAGCCGGAAACGCCTCCGGGGCCCCCGGGCGCGAAAGACGCCGGGGAGCGTGACGCCGAATGACTGCCGCCCCGCCGAGCGATCTGTTTGCGAGAAAGCGCGAGGAATTGCCGCGCATCCTGTCCGGGCGCGTCACCGCGCGCGTGCGCCGCGTCGCCGGCCTGGCGGTGGAGACCACCGGCATGCCCGCGCCGGTGGGGAGCTACTGCCGCATCTGGACGCGCCTCAGCGACCGCCCGGTGGAGGCCGAGGTGGTGGGCTTTCGCGAGGACGCCACCTTCATCATGCCGCTGGGGGAGATGCGCGGCGTCGGCCCCGGCGACCGGGTGGAGTGCATCAGCGTCGAGCAGGTCGTGCCGGTCGGCCCGCAGTTGCTGGGGCGGGTGCTGGACGGCCGGGGGCGGCCGGCGGACGGCGGTCCG
>CAZKKD010000177.1:0-8095 GCA_964553265.1 uncultured Planctomycetales bacterium
AACTGGATGGTCGGCTCGCTGGCGAAGCGCGTGGCCAGCTTCGGCGGGTGCGACTTCTTCACCCCAGAGAACGTGCACCACCAGGAGCGCGTCGGCCCGCACCCGGAGAACGGCCACCCCGCCTTCCAGACCTGGTGGAAACGACCGGAGAGCGACAACCCCTTCACGGCCGACAAGGACATCGCCGACAACCAGGTGGCGATCATCGAGTATGCCAACCGGGTCCGCGCCACCTTCCACACCAACTGCGTGGCCGGCATCCCCGAGCGGCGGATGTACATCTGCGGCACCGAGGGCGCCATCCGCGCCGACGTCATCGCCGGCACCATCGAGGTGCGGCGCTACGGCTGGGACACCGAAATCGAACCGCGCAGCACCGACGCCTCCGGCGGCCACGGCGGCGGCGACCAGGTGCTGACCGAGAGCCTGGTGGAGTCGATGCTCCGCGGCGCCGAACCCTTCACTTCGCTCGAAGACGGGCTGAAGAGCGCGGTCACCTGCTTCGCCATCGACGACGCGATGGAGCGCCGCGAGGTCGTGGACGTGACGCCGTACTGGCAGCGCTGCGGCATCGCCTGCGAAGGCTGAGCCGGCGTCCGACTGATCCGACACAACGCAAGCCGCCCCGGTTCCGAAGGGAGCCGGGGCGGCTGCATATCATCCCTGAGGACGCGCCCCAAGGTTTGAACGGGGGCTACTCGGCTCCGCCGCCGCCGCGGTTGCCGCCGCCGCGGGAGCCACGTCCCTGCCCCTGCCCGCCCCCACGGTTCTGGCGGTGCTGCTGGCGCTGGGCCTGGCGGGCTTCGCGGAAGGCCTTGTTCTCCTCGCTCTGCTGCTTGCGGTGCTCGCCGAGGGTGCTGCGGACCTCTTTCTTGGTCAGGCCCTCCTTGCCGGCGAGGGTGTCGAGCACGGCGACGTTCTCCTCGTGCTGGGTGGCGCGGTGCGCCTTGTGCTCGGCGTAGGCCGTCTCCAGCCGGCCAAGGACCTCGGCCTGCTTCTCCGCGTCGACGCCCTTTTCGGTCAGGAGTTCGGTGACGAGGCCGACGCGCTTCTGGTGCTGCTCTTCGCTGAAGGCCTGGTTTTCGGAATAGTTGGTCTCGCACAGGTTCTTGATGGCCTGCACCGCTTCGCTTGCTTCCATGTCCTTCAGTTGCTCACGGAGCGCCTTCCATTCGGCGCGCTGCTCCTGGTGATGCGCCTGTGCGGCCTCGCGAATCTCCTTGCCGGGGCCGCCGCCCTTGCCGCCGCCGGCCGGGGCCGTCTCTTCGGCCGCCAGCGCGCCGCCCAGCACCATCGCGCCCGCCAACACCATCGCCGTCAGTCGCTTGGTCCAGGTCCGCATCGGTTGCTCCTTTCGTCGTCTGCCCCTGCGGGGCGTTCGGTCCTCACCGGGTCGGGTCTTCGGCCGGGGTGGCGCCTTCTTGCCCGGCCCTTGTCTGTCACCGGGGGAACGCCGCGGGGCGGTGGGGTATTGCAGGCGACGGAAACTTTTTTTACCGTTCATGCCGATGCGCGGACCGTTTTCGCCTCCCTGCGGACAGGAAAGGGTGCCTCATGCCGAAGCGACCCAACATCGTCATCTTCAATCCAGACCAGTGGCGCGGCGACATGCTGGGCCACACCGGCGGCCCAGCGGGCATCTCGCCCAACCTGGACCGCGCCGTGGCGGAGGACCACGTCTCCTTCCGCTGGGCATTCTGCCAGAACCCGGTCTGCACGCCGAGCCGGTGCAGCTTCATGACCGGGTGGTATCCCCACGTGCGCGGCCACCGGACCATGCACCACATGCTCCGCGTCCACGAGGGCGAGCCGGTGCTCCTCAAGACGCTGAAGGATGCGGGCTACCACGTCTGGTGGGGCGGCAAGAACGACCTGGTCCCGCGCCAGCACGGCTTCGACCACGTCTGCGACGTCAAATACGCCCCGACGGAACCCGTCGACCCCATCTGGGAATCCGTCGACGGGCGCGATCTCCGCGGCGAACCCGGCAGCGACACCTACTACAGCTTCTACCGGGGCCGGCTGCTGCCGAGCGAGGGGCGGGACCACTACCACGACGCCGACTGGGCGAACGTCGAGGGGGCGATCGAGTTCATCCGCAACTACGACCGCGACGAACCGTTCTGTATCTTTCTGCCGCTCACCTACCCGCACCCGCCCTACGCGGTGGAGGATCCCTGGTACGGGCTTGTCGACCGCGACGCGATGGCGGCCCGCATCCCGACGCCCGAGTCCGGGGCCGGCAAGCCGGCCATTCTCTCCCACATCCGCGAGCGCCTGGGAATGGACGGCTGGACCGAGGATCGCTGGCGCGAGCTCCGCGCCGTCTACGCCGGCATGTGCGCGCGGGTCGACCACCAGTACGGCCTCCTCCTCGACGCACTGCGCGAGGCCGGGCAGTACGACGAGACCGCCTGCTTTCTCTTCGCCGACCACGGCGACTTCACCGGCGACTACGGCCTGGTGGAGAAGACGCAGAACACGTTCGAGGACTGCCTGACCCGCGTGCCCTTCCTCGTCAAGCCGCCGCGCAATGTGCCGGTCCGGCCGCGGGTGAGCGACGCGCTGGTGGAGCTGGTCGACTTCCCCGCCACCGTCGAGGCGCTGACCGGCGTGGCCCCGGCGCACGACCACTTCGGCCGGTCGCTCCTGCCGGTGCTGGCCGGCGAGACCGACGAGCACCGCGACGCCGTCTTCTGCGAGGGCGGGCGCCGGCACGGCGAGACGCAGTGCATGGAGAAGGAGTACACGCCCGACCTCGACCCCGCCACGATGTACTGGCCGCGCATGACCGCCCAGCGCACCGAGGGCCCGCAGCACAGCAAGGCGACGATGTGCCGGACGCGGGACTGGAAATACGTCCGCCGCCTCTACGAAGCCGACGAGCTCTACGACCTCCGGAGCGACCCCGGTGAGACCACCAACCGCATCGACGATCCGGCGTGCGCGGAGATCCTCGCCGGCCTGCGCGACCGGATGCTCGCGTTCTATCACGAGACGAGCGACGTGGTGCCGCGGGAGGCCGATCGGCGCTGAAGTGCCTCAGGGCGGGCCCTTGCTCAACGCGGCGGGATGACCAACTCCGCGCCGACCTTGAGCTGGGTCGTGTCGGTGACCGCGCCGGGGTTGGCCTCGGCAATGCGCTTCCAGAGGGTGGGATCGTTGTAGACGCGCTTGGCGATCTCCGAGAGGGTGTCGCCCTTGCGCACCGTGTAGGTCCGACGCGTCTCGGGACGGAAGCGGTCGGTCTCCGGCAGCCGGATCACCATGCCGGGCTTCAGGTCTTCGGCGCCCTGCAGCACCCCCTCGTTCGCCTTGCGCAGGAGGGCCTCGGCCTTCGGATTCCCGTAAAAGCGGACCGCGAGGCTGAAGAGGCTTTCGGCGCGATCCCGGACGGTGTAGCTGCGCACGCGTTCGGCGGGGTCGTCCCCGCCCGTCGCGCCGGGAATGCGCAGACGCATGCCGGGGCGGAGGCGGTCGGGGTTGGGCAGCGTATCGGTGTTGGCCTTGGAAATCTCGCGCCAGCGACGCGACGAGCCGAGGTGCCGCCGGGCGATGCCGGTCAGGGTGTCGCCGGGCTGGACAATGTACGCGACCGTGCGCGGCGCCTCGCGCTCGACCGTGACGGAGGGCTCCACGGCTCCCCCGCCGCCGGATGCGCCGCTGCTGTCGGGCCGGGTCGCGGGTTGGCCGTTGTCGGGCCGCACGGGTGCGGGCTCCGGCTCGGCGGCAAGCGCTACCGGTTCCGCCGTGTCGGGGTCGGGGGGGGCGACCTCCCGCTCCGGCGCGTCCGCGCCCTCGCGGGCGGACGGCGGAGACGCCTCCGCCGCCGGGCGCTGCGGGCGGGCGGGCACGGACGGGGCGGGCGCTTCGGCGGGCCGGTCCGGCACCAGGGCGAGGTCGCCAGCGGCATCGTCGTCGGCTCCACGCCCCGCGAGGGGCGCGGCCAGTCCGTGCGGACTGCCGGCATCCCCGTCGCCGTCGGACGCGGCGGGGGCGGTCAGGAGCCAGCCCAGGTAGAGAAAGAAACCCAACAGGACCGCCACCACGAACGCGAAATAGCCCGCGGCCGGCCCGGAGTTCGTCGTTGCCTGCACAGCCATGTCCCCAATATGCAATCCGCCCGTCTGCCGCTTCCGATTGAACGGATCGGCAGGGGACGCGTCAAGCGAAACCGGCCGGTACTCCGCGCGCAACCCCACACGCACAGGAGGGCGTTCGGCGCCGTTTCGCTTCTTCTCAGTACTGTTTCGGGGTTGCCACTGTCAAGACAACTTCTTTCGAGCTTTTTTCAACTTCACCCGCACCTTTGTCGAATTCCCCCGCCTTCCGCAGGCGTGAAAGCCCGCCGAACGGAAATGTTCGACCCCGCCCCCAAAGCGCGGCGAAAATCCGAAAACGTGGAATGCATTGACCGGAACCGGGTTGCGCCGCCCCGCCCCGCAAAGACCCCGACAATCGACAGGGAAACGGACGGTTTCCGGTACCCGGTGATAAAGATCCGGTCCGCGCGGCCGTCAATACAAACGACGGCGACGGAGCGCCGCGGAACGAACGGAAGGAGCCGACCATGAGTGCATCCCAGGACCGCAGGCGTCCCGAGTCCCTGGAGGAAGCCGACCAGCGCCTGCGCCAGTCGGCGCGCATCCTCCGGCAGGTGGCCGCGCGCATGGCCGACACCGCCCGGCGCCAGCGCGAGAACACCGACCGCCTGCGCTCGCTCAACGCGGCGCTGCGCAAAGCGGTGGAGGGGGAGCGGCCGCGCCGCTTCACCTACCTCGAGTACCTGGAATTCGCGAGCGCCGAGGAGTTCCGCCGCTTCCGCAACGCCACCCCCATCGCCGAAGCGGAGATCCGCGCGGTGGACTGGGACCGGCTCACCGAGGCGCTGCAGGTCGCGTAACCGTGGAGGAACCATCGCCTGTCGGCAAGCCGGGAAGGGTTGCCGCCGGGCGTCACACCCCAGCCTCTCATCCCTTCCCACCCTTTCCTCGCGCTCTCCCGGTCCGCCACCGGGAGGGCGTTTTTCTGGCCCGCCGCGTCCGCGGGACGCCGGCCGCCGACGCGGCACAGGAAACGGGTTGACAGAACCGCGACCGGGCCGTACAGTGTGCACAGGAAGCCAAGGGAAAGGCAACACCATGCACCGGACCGTGCACCAGCGAATTATCGGCATGCTCATTACGTGCCCAGGGCGGGTCCCTGGACGGGCGTGAGGATGCTGCAGTCCGACAATCCGCAACCCCGTCCAGCCGCTCTGGGCGGGGTTTTTTTGTAGCGGCGCCGGCAGCACGCGCCCGATTGCGGAACGAACAACAGGCACGCCGGTACGCCACGCATGCGGCCGGCCGAATGCGGGAGACCCAATCCGATGGCACCCTCCGTTGAAGTCTACGACACCACCCTCCGCGACGGCACCCAGGGCGAGGGCGTGAGCATCAGCATCGTCGGCAAGCTCGACATCGCGCGCCGGCTCGACGAGTTCGGCGTCCACTACATCGAGGGCGGCTGGCCGGGCAGCAACCCGAAGGACATGGAGTTCTTCGAGAAGGCGAAGGATCTGAAGCTGAAGACGGCCCGCATCGCCGCCTTCGGCAGCACCCGGCACGCGCGCAACACCCCGGCGAAGGATCCCAATCTCCGCAAGCTGGTGGCCAGCGGCGCGCCCGTGGTCACCATCTTCGGCAAGAGCTGGGACCTCCACGTCACCGACGCGCTGCGCGTGCCGCTGGAGACGAACCTGGAGATGATCGAGAGCTCGGTCGCCTACCTCCGCAAGCACTGCGAGACCGTCTTCTACGACGCCGAGCACTTCTACGACGGCTACCGGACCAACCCCGAGTACGCGATGGAGACCCTCCGCGCCGCCGTCAACGGCGGGGCCGAGTGCCTCATCCTCTGCGACACCAACGGCGGCCGCCTGCCGAGCGAGGTGGCCGCCGACACCGCCACGGTGGCCGCGGCGTTCCCGGGCGTGCGCGTGGGCGTGCACCCGCACAACGACGGCGGCATGGGGGTGGCCAACGCCATCGCCGCGGTCGAGGCCGGCGCCACCCACGTCCAGGGCACCATCAACGGCATCGGCGAGCGCTGCGGCAACTGCGACCTCACCAGCGTCCTGCCGACCCTGGAGCTGAAGCTCGGCCGCCACGCCGTGGGCAAGGCCGCCCTCCAGCGCCTGACCGAGCTCAGCCGCTACGTCTACGAGGTGGCGAACGTCCCGATCCTCGACCGCCAGCCCTTCGTCGGCAAGAGCGCCTTCGCGCACAAGGGCGGCATCCACGTCTCCGCGGTCGCGCGCAACCAGCGCACCTACGAGCACATCACCCCCGAGGCGGTCGGCAACGAGCGGCGCATCCTCGTCAGCGAGCTCTCCGGCAAGAGCAACATCCTCGCCCGGAGCGCCATCGACCTCTCCGAGAACCCCGAGGCGATGCGCAAGGTGCTCGACGAGATCATGCAGAAGGAGCTGGAGGGCTACGCCTTCGAGAGCGCGGACGCGAGCTTCGACCTGCTGGTGCGCCGGACGCTGGGGCTGTACGAGCCGTTCTTCGACCTGCAGGGCTTCCGCGTCATCAGCGAGGCCCAGCACGACGACACCCGCGTGAGCGAGGCGACCGTCAAGGTCGACGTCCACGGCGAGCGCATGCACACCGCCGCCGAGAGCGGCGAGGGCCCGGTGAGCGCGCTCGACGGGGCGCTCCGCAAGGCGCTCGCGCCGCACTACCCCGCGCTCGAGGAGCTGCGGCTGGTGGACTACAAGGTCGTCATCGTCGACGCCTCCCGCGCCGCCAGCGCGCGCGTGCGCGTCACCATCGAGTCGGCCGACCACGACGACGTCTGGACCACCGTCGGCGCGAGCGCCAACATCATCGAGGCGAGCTACCAGGCGCTCGTCGACAGCATCGAGTTCAAGCTGCTCAAGCACACCGGCGGCAAGCGCGGAACGAAGGGCAAAGCCAAAAGCAGGAAGGCGGCCCCCAAGCGCGCCTCCGGCAAGCAGACCGCCGCAAAGAAGAAGAGCGCCCAGCGCAGTTCGAAACGCTGATCCCCGCCGGGGCGGGGCGGCCCCCGCCGCTCCGCCCCGGGCGCCAGACACGCGCCACCCGGCAAAGCATGGGAGGAAGACCACATGGTCGCGCCGACACGCAAGGAGATCGATCGCCTCACCGTCGCCGAACGCATCCAGCTTGTGCAGGACATCTGGGACAGCATCGCGGAACACCCGGACGAATGCCCGTTGACCGATGCGCAACGAGATGAGCTCGACCGCCGACTGGCCGCCCACGAAGCCGATGCGGATGCGGGAACGGCCTGGCCGGTCGTCCGCGCGTTGCTGGAAGGGCAATGCGTGTAGACCGGACGAAGTCCGGCAGAAGCATTCCCCCTCCGCCTACCCCGTCTCGTCGCGCGGGGCGTCCGGGCTGGCGTCCTGGTCCGGGTCGCGGACGACGTCGCCGTCGGGGCTGCGTTCGCGGCGGAGGCGGTCCCAATAGGCGATGCGCTTCTTCACCTCCTTCTCGAAGCCATAGGGGCCGGGCTCGTAGTAGACCGTCCCCTGCAGGCTGTCGGGCAGAAAGCTCTGCCCGCTGAAGCGGTCCGGCGCGTCGTGATCGTACCGGTACCCCTTCCCGTAGCCGAGCTCGCCCATCAGCCGGGTCGGCGCGTTGCGGATGTGCAGCGGCACCGGCTCGTTGCGCGTCTCGGCCACGTCGCCCTTCGCCCCCTTGACGGCGACGTAGGCGGCGTTCGACTTCGGGGCGGTGGCGAGGTAGAGCACGCACTGCGCGAGCGCGGTGTCGCACTCCGGCAGGCCGAGGAAGTGGACCGCGTCCTTCGCCGCGTTCGCCTGGACCAGCGCCTGCGGGTCGGCGAGGCCGATGTCCTCCGAGGCGAACCGGACCAGCCGCCGGGCGATGTAGAGCGGGTCGGCCCCGGCCGCCAGCATCCGCGCCAGCCAGTAGAGCCCCGCCTGCGGGTCGCTGCCGCGGAGCGACTTGTGGAGCGCGGAGATGAGGTTGAAGTGCTCCTCGCCATCCTTGTCGTAGGCCCCCATGCCGCTCGCGATGGCCTCGCGCTGCCCCCCCCCCGGCAC
>CAZKKD010000178.1:0-4343 GCA_964553265.1 uncultured Planctomycetales bacterium
GTGGCACGGATTGCTCGCAATCCGTGTTGCGGAGCAATGGAAGGTGAGGCGGTGCCTGCCGGGGTGCAGCGGCGACAACGACAGACCTTGATCGCCTTCGGCGCACGGATTGCGAGCAATCCGTGCCACCCGCGAAGAGCGAAGAACGCGGATGACGCAGATATTCGCAGATAAACGCGGATGAAGAGAGGGCAGCGTTGAAGCCATCCCATTGGATCGCCCGCGCCCTCGCGGGCGTGGCGGACCGGGATCGCCGCGGTACGGACCGAGCGGCGTTGGGCGAACCCCGACCGCTTCGCTGTTCGCCCTTTGGGCGACCGCCCGCGGGGGCGCGGGCGATCCAATGGGGCCGGTCAAACAAAGTCCGGCGATGCGCGGTGTGAACGCTGGTCGCATTTGCCCGGTCGGACTCGGTTGGCGGGTCGAACTCGGCTGCCCGCTGTTGTCCATTTTGCGGCTTTGCGCTCCTGGCGTCTTGGCGAGAAACTGTTTTTGCCGACCCGTTTCTTCAGACCAATAGCCTCCCCGTGCCTGCGCGGGCAACTGCGGGGAGTGTGGAGCAGGCCTCTCCGGCGAGGGGCGAGGCAAACAACTGCGGACCGCTCAGAAGATCTCGACCTCTTCGATGCGGACGACGTCGGGGCGCAGGCCTCCCTGGATGGGGATGCCGCCGAAAACGAAGGGGTAGGCGACCTTGTCCGTGTCGGCCGGGAGCACCAGCGCGATGCCGATCTCCGGCGGGATGGGGCGGCCCTCGAAGTCGAGCACGACGAAGCTGCCCTTTGCCTTGCCGCCGCCGCGCTGGGGCAGGCCGACCGCAAGGCCTTCGCCATTTCCGTCGTAAATGCGCAGCTCCTTCACCTCCCGAATCGGTTGGCGGATGCGCAGGAGGAGCTGCCTCTCGTCGATGCGGAAGAGCCGGCCCTCGTCCGCTCTGGTGGAGACGGTATACCACTGGGCGACCGGCAGCGTCTCCAGCGCGTCGGTGGCGAAGGGGCCGAGCGGCTGCTCGCGGACCGCCCCGTCCATCCGGACCCAGACCCGCCCCGCCAGGCGCTCGATACGTGTGGCGCGCCGGGACGGCAGGTGGAGCTCCTTCTCCCAGAAGAGGCGCGTCCCGTCGCGGGAGAGGGTGGTCCAGCCGCCGGGCGAGGCGTTGATGGCCAGGTTCTCGCCCGTGTCGGTGCGGGCCTCGTCGATCTCCACGCCGAGCGGTTCGTCGGCGGGATCCGGGAGCACCGCCGAGAAGCCGAGGGCATACGTGTTGCCGCCGCTCACGGCGAAGCCGCGCGTCTCCAAATCCCCGTAGCGCTTGAACCGGACCGAAACGACGCGCACTTCCCGAAGGGGAGACTGGACACGGAGCGGCTCCAGGCTGTCGGCGACGGGGGCAGCCGGAGCGGGCGCGGCGGGCGCTCGCGCCGGAGGCGCCGCGGGGGCGGGGGCCGGGGAGACGGGAACGGCCGGGCTCGACAGCGCGCCGGCGCCCTCCTGCTGCGCGAACGGGTTGACGCCCACGATCACCAGCACCGCCGCAACGGCGCCGAGCACGAACCCGACAAGGAGGGCCACCCCCTCACGCATCCGGAGTTCCTTTCACAAACCGAAGGGGTTCGCCTCAATCGCCTTCGGACGGTTGCAGCGCCTTGAGGAGCGCGTCGACAAGTGCGGTCTGCTGGAAGGGCTTCTGCAGGAACCCGGCCGCCCCTTCCGCCAGGAGTGTTTCGGCCCCGCCCGAGGCGCTGTAGCCGGACGCGAGCAGGACGCGGGCGTCCGGGTCGATTTCGCGCAACATACGGAAGACGTCCTTCCCCGCCAGGCGGGGCATGATCATGTCGAGAATGACGAGGTCCACCTCCGCGGCATGTTCGCGGAAATACGCCACCCCCGCGCCCCCGTCGGCCTCGGCCTGCACCACGCAGCCGAGCGCCTCGAGCATGTCGGTCGCCATGGCGCGCAGCACCTCTTCATCGTCGATGACCAGCACGCGGCGCCCCCGGAGGGCGGACGCGTCGGCCGCTTCCGCGGGCAGCGGCGGGGCCGAGACGTCGGCAACCGGCAGGTAGAGCGTAAAGACGGCGCCGTCGCCCGGCTCGGAATAAACGTTGATCGCGCCGTGGTGCTGCGTCACCGTCCCGTAGACGGCCGCGAGCCCCATGCCCGTGCCCTTGCCGACCTCCTTGGTGGTGAAGAAGGGCTCGAAGATGTGTTCGCGCACTTCCGGCGGCATGCCGCAGCCGCTGTCGCAGATGCGGACGCACACGAAGGGACCGGGCCGGAGATCGAAACGCGCCGCCGCACAGTAGGCTTCGTCGAGGTCGACCACCTCGGTCTCAAAGCGCAGCTCGCCCCCCTCCGGCATGGCGTCGCGGGCATTGAGCGCGAGATTCAGGAGCGCGTTCTGGATCTGGGTCGGGTCCCCCTCGGTGACGGCGGGGGAGGCGTTGAGGTGGCGGCGGATCTCGATGCGGCGGTCGATGGATCGCTTGAGGATCTCGACCGCTTCGTGGATGACGTCGTGAAGGTCCACCGGCACCTGGCGGTACTGCCCCTTGCGGGAGAAGGCGAGGAGCTGCTTGGTAAGGTCGGCCGCGCGCTGGGCGCTGACGAGGATGCCCTCGGTGTAGCGCTTGAGGGTGGGTTCGTCGAGGCGTTCGAGCAGCATGTCGGCGTAGCCCATGATGCCGCCGAGCTGGTTGTTGAAGTCGTGCGCCACCCCGCCGGCGAGCTGGCCGATGGCGTCCATCTTCTCCATCTGCCGCAGGCGTTCGGCCAGGAGGTGCTGCTCGGTGCGGTCCTCGTACATCGCCACGATCCGTCCCGACGGGAGGCGGTAGACGCGGTTCTCCACCCACTCCTGGATGCGATCATCCCGGTACTCGGTGAGCGGCACATACTGCGCTTCGCCGGTGGCGTGCGCCCGACGGAAGGCGTCGAGGAGTCCGATCTCATGCACGGCGGGGAAGACCTCGGTCACCCGCCGTCCGGCCACCTCCTCGCGGGTGGTGTGGCTGAAGCGTTCGCCCGCCGCGTTGAGGTCGACGAAGACGAAGTCCTCCCCGTCGTCGACCGGGTCGTAGACGGCCACGCCCGCGTTCATGTTCTCGAAGAGGTTGCGGAAGTGCTCCTCGCTCTCCCGCAGCGCCTGTTCGGCCAGCTTGCGTTCGGAAATGTCGCGGCAGAAACCGAGCACGACGGTCGCGCCGTGGTACTTGATGAGGCTGAGGCGCACCTCGGCGGGGAAGATGTCGCCCGATTGCTTGCGCTGCCGGACCTCGAAGAGAATGGGCTTGTAGAGTTCCAGCCCCTCCCAGAACGCGCCGCCGTCCTCCCGCACCGCGTAGTCGGGATCGAGATCGCGGATATTCATCTGCAGCAGTTCGTCCCGCGTGTAGCCGTAGGTGGTGCAGGCGAAGTCGTTGACGTCGATCAGGTTGGCGTCGAGATCGTGCACCAGCATGGCGTCGCCGGTCTGCTCCATCAGCACGCGATAGCGCGCCTCGCTTTCGCGGAGCGCCTGCTCGGCTTCCTTGCTTTCGGTCACATCGACGGCGACGGCGTAGGTGACGCCCTGGTCCGGCCGCGGGTGCGAGTTCCAGGTGAGCCAGCGGTAGGAGCCGTCCTTGCAGCGGTAGCGGTTTTCGAAGGAGAAGACTTCCCGCCCCTGCCGGAGGTTCTCCTCCACCACCTGCCGGGTGGGTTCCACGTCGTCGGGGTGGACGAAGTCGAGGAAACTGCGGCTGAGGAGCTCGTCCTCCTCGTAGCCGAGCACGGTCCGGAACGCGGGGTTGATGCGGGTGAAGGTAGCGGTCTCGATGTCGGCGACGCAGATGAGGGCCAGGGACATCTCGAAGATGGTTTCGAGCTCCTCCTCGGCCCGTTTGCGCTCGGTGATGTCCTGGAAGGTGCCGCGGAGCTTGACGACCCGGCCGTCCTCGACGATCGGGGTGCACATGGCGCGGGCGTAGAGCTCGCGCCCCCTGGCGGTGATGAAGCGGAGCTCCAGATCGTAGGGCTCCTTCTCCTCCAGCGCGCGCCGGATGGCCTCCTCCAGGAGGGGCCGGTCCTCGGGGTGCCAGAAGGAGAGCGCGTCCTCCAGCAGGGGCTTTTCGCCGGGCGGGACCTCGTGGATGCGGTAGGTTTCGCGCGTCCAGGTGACCTGCAACGTCTCGGCGTCGAGCTCCCAGCCGCCGACGCGGGCCATCCGGCCGGTGGCCTCCAGCAGCGCCTCGCTCTGGCGGAGCGCGGTCTCGGTCCGCTTGCGTTCGGTGATGTCGGGCGCGGTGAAGGTGACCCCCTTGCCGCGCTCCTCCAGGTCCCTCGGGGCTCTGCTGCGGGGCCCG
>CAZKKD010000178.1:4353-8091 GCA_964553265.1 uncultured Planctomycetales bacterium
CTCGTACTCCTGCTGGCTGGGGTAGAGCATGCGGGCGCTCTCGCCGACGAGCTCGTCCTGCGTGTAGCCGGTCATCTCGCAGACTTCCTCGTTGACCTGCCGCAGCACGCGGCTCACCACCACACCGATGCCGACCGGCGCGGCGCGGAAGATGCTGCGCAGGTGTTCTTCGCTTTCGCGCAGGGCGCGTTCGGTCGTCTTGCGGTCGGTGACGTCCTGGATGGTGCCGATCACCCGGTTGCGCGCGGCGTCGTATGCGGCGATCGAGTGGATGTCCCGCACCGCGCCGTCGGAGGGGCGGCGGATGCGGAACTCCTGGTCGTAGGGCTTGCCCCGCTCCACCACGTCCCGAAGCGCCCGGTCCAGCCGGTCCCGGTATTCCGGCAGCGGGACCGTCTGCACCTCCTCGATGGTCCAGTCGCGGCTGTCGATGCCGTAGATGCGGCGGGCCTCGTCCGACGCGGTCACGGCGCCGGTGTCGAGGTTGAAGCGCCAGGAGCCGACCTGCGCGACCGCCTGGGCGCGGCGGAGTTCGGCCTCGCTGTCGCGGAGCGCCTCGGCGGCGGCGTACTCCTCGGTGACGTCGCGGAAGACCAGCACCACGCCGCTGGTCATGTCGTCGTCGTTCCGGATGGGCGCGGCGCTGTCGGCGATCTGCCGCTCGGTCCCGTCGCGCGAAATGAGAAGAGTGTGGTTCGCCAGGCCCACGACCCGTCCGGTGGCGAGCACCTTGCTGACCGGGTTCTGGACCGTCTCGCGCGTCTGGGCGTTGACGATTTGGAAGGCTTCTTCGAGCGGCCGGCCGACGGCCTCGGCCAGCGGCCAGCCGGTCAGGGTCTCGGCCACGGGGTTCATTTCCCGGATCCTGCCGTCGACGTCGGTGGCGATGACGGCGTCGCCGATGGAGTTGAGCGTGGTGCGGTGATTCTCTTCGCTCCGGCGGAGGGCGGCCTCGGCCTGCTTGCGCCCGGTCACGACCTGGAAATAGACCGAGATGCCGTCTTCCTGCGGGTAGACCGAAACCTCGTACCAGTTTTCGTAGGGCGCGACGGCGAAGTTGACCTCGAAGCTCTGCCGCTCCTGTTGTTCCAGCGCGCGGCGGTAGTTCTCCTCGAACACCGAACCGCGCGCCTCTGGAAACGCATCGAAGAGGGGCCGGCCCACGACCTCGTCCCGCGGTCGCCCGAGGAGGCGCTCGGCGGCGGCGTTGAAATAGGTGACCACCAGGTCCCCGTCGAGGCTGAAAAAGCCGTCGCCGATGCTTTCGAGCGTCGCTTCCAGGCGCGCCTTGGCCTGCTGGACAGCCTCTTCGGCGCGCTTGCGCTCGGTGATGTCCACCCCGATGGCCCAGGTGTCCCGCTCGGTAAAGGAGAAGGACGACGACAGGTTGGTCCAGACGACGGTCCGTTCGCTTCCGTCTTTCGCCTGGAGCGTGATCTCCTTGTCACGGAAGACGCCGCCGGCCGCCTGCCATTCTTCGGCCAGGCGTTCCCGGTGCGCCGGATCGGGGTAGAGCCGCGCCATCCCGTCGGGATTGCCCACCATCTCGTCCTTGCCGTAGCCGGTCACCTCTTCGCAGGCCCGGTTCCAGAAGGTGAAGGTTCCCGCCTCGGTAATGGCGTTGACGAGGACGGGCATGTGCTCGGCCAGCGCACGGAAACGCGCTTCGCTGTCGCGCAGCGCGGCGTCGGCGCGCTTGCGGTCGGTGATGTCGAGCACCATCCCCTCGAAGGCGACGATTTCGCCGGCCGCGTTCCGGTCCACCGAGGTGCGATCATCCACCCAGTGGATCGTCCCGTCCTGCGCCCGGATGCGGTATTCCTGGCCGAACTCGGCCTCGCCGCTTTCGGCGTGGCGGCGCACCTCGCTGCTCACGCGCTCCAGATCGTCGGGGTGGACGATGGAGGCATACGGCACGCGCCCGGAAAGAAAGTCTTCCGGTGCGTACCCGAAGCGCTTGACGTTCTCGCTGACATACTCCACCGGCCAGTCCGGTGCAGCGCCCCAGCGGAAGAGCACGGTGGGACTGTCTTCGACGATGCGGCGCGCCCGCTCCATCCGCTCACCGAGGCGATGCCGCTCCACGACATGCCCCAGGCGCTCGGCGATGGCGTTGAGGAGGGCGCGTTCCTCGGACAGGAACGGCCCCTCGTCGGCGGAGGGGCGGGGGTCGGCGTACGACACGCACACCTCGCCGGCATCCGCCCCGTCGACCCGGATGGTGCGGCGCTGATGGTCGAAACTGCAGTCTTCGCAGGCCTGCCCGCAATCCGCGTGGGAACGATACTCCACTCCGTCCAGGAGGATGCGCGCCCGGGCGGCCTCCGGGTACCTCCAGGAGACGGGAATGAGGTTGGCCATGCCCTGCAGGATCGCGGGAAGGGATGCGCCGCTCTCGACCAGGCGCGAAAGCCCGTAGAGGCAGTCGAGCTCCTTGATGCGCTCCTGGAGCCTGCGCTCGGCATCCCCAAGGCGAACGACCAGGGTCTGCGAATCGCCCAACACGGTGTCGACCTGACCGGAGCGGATCGCCGCCAGCATCCCCTCGGCGCGCCGGCAGCGCTCCAGCAACTCCTCGTAGGTCGGCTCGTGTTCGGTCATGGACCTGTCCCGTCCGCCTGGGGGAAGCAGGCGCAGAGAGCGTCCCGGTCGCTCAGGTTGCCGTAGATCATCCCGCCCGGCGCGGGCGAGAGGATCTCCAGCGCCGGCGTGACGAAGACGCCGCGCTCCAGGGCCCGTTCCGGATGCTGCAGCACGTCCACGATCTCGATCTCGTGTCCGGCATGGCCGTTGCTGGCGCAGATCGCCTTCAGGTTTTCCCGCGCGATGCGGCTGTTGGCCTCATCACCGGCGACGTAGAGGCGGAGGTGCATGCGGTCGGAGACCGGCGTCTGCTGTCCGTTCATGATGCGCCCTCCCCGCACCCCATCAGGTCGGGAAGCCGAATGCCCCGGTCGGTGATGTGGAACTCGTGGCAGCGGCTGGAGTGCGCCCGGCCGCGCGACTTCAGCACCAGCAAGAGCCGGCGCAGCTCCCCGTCCTGCTCCCGATTGCGCAGGAGAATGACGGTATCGATGACCGAAGAGAGGTCGATGCCGGTCACCTCGATGTCCTGGCTCTGGCTGGACGAGAGGTTGGTGAGGAGCGTGGTGATGCCGCGGGACTTGCAGAAGTCGATGAGCCGGAGCAGATAGTCGAACGCCGCATGCGCCGACCCCATGCGCCGGCACGCGCTGATGGCGTCGACCACCAGGAACGGCGGCGCGAAGGTGTCGATCAGGTCGTAGGCCCCGACGAGATGCTCCTCCACGCCCAGGGCCTCGGGCATGATGGAGTGGAACCGCAACAGCCCCTGGTCGACCGCGGGCCGGACTCGTCCGGGGTGCTCGAGCTGGTGATGAACATGGTGGACGACGGCGTGGCGATGGTGGCGCCGGGCAACCACGACTTCAAGCTGCGGCGTCTCCTCGAGGGGCGCGACGTCAAGCTGACCCACGGCCTGGAGCTGACGGTCGCCCAGCTGCAGGAGCGCTCGGCGGCCTTTCGCGAGCGCGTGCTCCACTTTCTGGAGGCCCTGCCCAGCCACCTGGTGCTGGACCGCGGCCGCCTGGTGGTCGCCCACGCCGGCCTCGAGGAGCGCTTTCACAACCGCCGCTCCGGCCGCGTGCTCGCCTTCTGCCTCTACGGCAAGACGACCGGAGAGACCGACGAGCAAGGCCGCCCGATGCGCCTGGACTG
>CAZKKD010000179.1:0-8051 GCA_964553265.1 uncultured Planctomycetales bacterium
CGGGTACGTCGCCTTCACCTGCGTCTGCCCCGACTACAAACCGGGGTCGGTCTCGCTCTTCCCCGCCATCCTCACCTCGCCGACCGGGGAGGCCGGAAGCTGGACCTATCACGGCATGCTGACCGGGGAACCGGCGGAAGAGCAAGCGAAGCGCGGGCGCCCCGTCTGGAGCGACGGGGGGACGCTTCTGCGCATGCCGGACGGGTCGTGGCGCGCCTACGTCAACAACTTCGGCGACGCGGCGATTGCGCTGCTGACCAGCGAAACGCTGGACGGACCGTGGCGGTTTCTCCGCAACGAGGACGGGACCATCCGCGACCTCCTGCCCCCCGGCGCGGACGGCAGGCGACGGCCCAACTGCTTTCCCCATGTCCTGCGCGTCAGCGAAACGGAGTGGCACCTCTGGCACAGCGACGGCTGGCCGGTGCAGTCGATCTGGCACTGGCAGAGCCGGGACGGCGTCGACTGGCAACCCTACGGCAAGCAGCCCGAGATCACCCGCGCCGCGGTGAACGGGCACGGCATCAAGTGCATCCGGACCTGCCTGTCGCCGGACGGATCGACGATCTACGGGTTCGTCTCGGTCTGGGACGATGCGGATGAACCTGGCGAAAAGGGGTGGCGACTCCATCTCCTGCGCCTGCCGGTCGGCCTGCGCTGAAACGCTTTCGCCCCATCGGTCTTCAGCGGAAACGGACCAGGCGGGAAGAGCGAGGGCCTCCCCTTCCCCCAGGCCTTTTCCAGCGGGAGCAGGGAGAGCGGAACGCCTTCGGCCCCGAACGGCTTTTGCCTTGACGGGATTTCGCTGCGCGGCCTATACTCACCCCCCGTACGCCTCTTTCCGGCGGCTACACGGAACGATTCACGCAAGAATGCGGCTTTGAGGACGCAACGCAATGATTGTCATGAAATTCGGCGGCACCAGCGTCGGCTCCGCCAAGTCCATCCGCGACGTCTGCGCCATCGTCCGCGGCCGCCACGAGCGCCACCCGCTGGTGGTGACCTCGGCGCACGGCAAGGACGCCGGCCACGGCAAGATCACCGACATGCTCATCGCCGCGGCCCACGCGGCGCTGGAAGGCAACCCCGACAGCGGGGTCATCGAGGCGCGCCAACTGGGCCTCATCCGCGATCTCGGCCTGGACGCGAGCCTGGTGCGGCCGCTCCTGGACAACCTGGCGGAGCTCCTGAAGGGCATCAGCATGGTGGAGGAGCTCACCCCGCGGACGCTGGACTACGTCCAGTCCTTCGGCGAGCGCATGGCCGCCCGGGTGGTGGCCGCCCAGATGCAGCAGGAAGGCATGGACGCGATCGCGGTCGACTCGTTCGACCTGGGCCTCCGGACCGACGCCCGCTACGGCGCGGCCAATCCCGCCCCGGACTGCTATGCCGAGATGAAGAAGCGCTGGGCGGAGATCGAGGCCGAAATCGTGGTGACGACCGGCTTCGTCGCCAAGTGCCCCGACGGGCACATCACCACGCTCGGCCGCGGCGGCTCGGACTACTCGGCCACCATCTTCGGCGCCGCACTGGGGGCCGAGGAGGTGGAGATCTGGACCGACGTCAACGGGGTGATGACGGCCGACCCCGGCATCGTCCCCGCCTCGCGCAGCCTGCCGGAACTCACCTTCAACGAGGCCTCGGAGCTCGCCTGGTACGGCGCGCAGGTGCTGCACCCGAGCACCATCCTCCCGGCGGTCGACGCAGGCGTGCCGGTGCGCGTGCTCAACACCATGGCGCCGGAGCAGAGCGGAACCGTCATCCTGCCGGACTCGACGGAGAAAGCGAACGTCGCCAAGAGCGTGGTCTACAAGGAGGACCTGACGCTCATCGACATTACCTCCAGCCGGATGCTGATGAGCCACGGCTTCATGGCGAAGGTCTTTCACATCTTCGAAAAGCACGAGATCGTCATCAACATGATCGCCACCTCGGAGGTGACCATCTCGCTGACGTCCGACGCGCCCGCCGCACGGCTGGAGCCCGCCGTCGCGGAACTGGAAACCTACGGCGCGGTCAACTGCAAGCCGGCCCACGCCATCATCTGCCTCATCGGCGAGGGGATGGGCGGAATCATCGGCACGGCCGGCCGGATGTGCCGCGCACTGGCCGAAGCGAAGGTCAACATCCAGATGATCAGCCAGGGCGCGCGCGAGATCAACATCGCCGTCTGCGTCGACAACAACGACATTGAACCGGCGGTACGCGCGCTGCACGCCGAATTTTTCGAGACGGCCTGACGCGCCGCGCGGCGCACGGAACCCGACAGGCCCCGGACGGGAGCGAACCGGCCATGGTGCAGGCGCTGGTCAGTGACATCCACGCCAACCTTGCGGCCCTCACCGCCGTGCTGAAGGAGATCGAACGGCACAAGCCCGACGAGATCCTCTGCCTCGGCGACACGGTGGGCTACGGCCCGCAGCCGCGCGAGTGCCTGGACATCGTCCGGCGGACCTGCACGCACGTGCTGATGGGCAACCACGAGCACGCGGTCCTGCACGGGGCGGAGCACTTCACCCCGCTCGCGCAGCAGGCGATCGACTGGACGGCGATGCAGCTTCGCGAACCGGCGGTGCTGGAGTACCTCTCCAGCCTCTCGCCGCAACTGCGCCTGGGCGAGAACATGTACGTCCACGGGTCGATGCGGGATCCGCTGCTCGACTACGTCCGCGAGGCGGACAGCCCGTGGATGTTCCACCGCCTCATCCAGACCCTGCGCGAGGACTTCGGCGAGGTGATGGCCTGCTTCGTCGGGCACAACCACCGCGCCTTTCTGGGGACGGAGGTGGGCTTTCTTCACCCGCACGACGACCCGCCGGAACCGCGGATGCAGTTTCAGGTGGGCGGCCAGAAGCTCTACGTCAGCGTCGGCAGCGTCGGGCAGCCGCGCGACGGGGATCCGCGCAGCTCGTTCGTTCTCTTCGACGGCAACTCGGTGGAGTACCACCGCGTGCCGTACGAAGCCGACGAAACGATCCGCCTGATCCACGAATGCGGCCTGCCGAGCTTCCTGGCCGAGCGTCTGGTCTACGGCGAGTAGACGGGCGGGCGGCCCCACGCCGCCGGATGCACCGCTGAACCCGACCGGGGATCGACGCACCGACCCATGCACATTCTTGCCGAATCGAGCTGGCAGCTTCTTCTCATGCTGGGCCTCTTGGGCCTGAGCGGCTTCTTCTCCGGATCGGAGACCGCACTCTTCAGCCTGACGAAGGCGGACCTGCGCTTCTTCCGCCGCGCCGGGGGACCGATGGGCCGGGCCGCCCTGGCGCTGGCGGGCGCCCCGTCGGAGTTTCTGGCGACGGTGCTCTTCTGCAACATGCTCGTCAACATCTTCTTCTTCACCCTCGCGGCCGGCCTGGCCGGACGGGCAGCGGCCGCGGGCGCCCCGGGGGCGGCGGTGGGCCTGTCGCTGACGGCGCTGGTGGCGGTCATCGTCTTCGGCGAGGTGCTGCCGAAGTCCCTGGCCGTGCTGGCGGCGCGCACCTACATCCGCTTTACGGCCGCACCGATGTACATCATTCACCGGAGCCTGGCGCCGATCCGCGCGAGCCTGGGGCGGATGACGGCAATCCTGCGCCGCCTCTCGCGGCAGGAGGCCCGGGCCGGGGACCTGGAGGAGCTGAAACTGGTCCTCGCCGCCGCGGCCGAAGAGGGGGAGATGACCCGCGGCGCGAGCGCGATCGTGAGCGAGGTCCTGGACCTTGCGGAACGGAAGGTGAAGGAGTTCATGACCCCGCGGGTCGACATGGTGATGGCGGAGGAGGGGGCCGGCGTACCGGACGTCCTCGCGCTCGCGCGGGAGACCGGCCGAACGAAGATCGTGGTCTTCCGGCAGATACGCGACGAAATCGTCGGCGTCGTCGACGCTCGCGATCTCTATCTGGATGCGGCGCACGGCTCGATTCGCGGCGCGGTGCAGCACCCGGCCTACGTCTCGGAATACCAGCGCGCGACCGACACGCTGCGGTTTCTGCAGTCGCGGCGCACCGACCTCGCCATCGCCGTGGACGAGTACGGCGGGACGGCCGGCATCGTGACGCTCGCCGACGTGCTGGAAGAGGTCTTCGGCGAACCCGGCGACGAACCCGGCGACGAGAGCCCCGCCGTGCAGAAGCTGGGCGCCGACCGCTTCGCCATCGCCGGCGACGTGAACCTGCGGGACTGGCGCTCGCTCCTGGAGGGGCAGGGCAAGCTGCCGCCGGTGGACACCATGGCGGGCCTGGTCGCCTGTCTGCTGGGCCGGGTGCCGCGGCTCGGGGACACGGTGCGGGTCGGACGGGTGTCGATCCGCGTCACGCGCATGTCGGGCCGGCGCGTCCGGGAGGTGGAGCTGCTCGTGGAGGATGACAGCGGTGGGGAGGCGCGCAATGGCTGACCTGCTCTTCGGCCTGCTGGGACTGACGGGGGCGCTGATCCTCTCGGCGTTCTACTCCGGCATGGAGACGGCGGCCTACGCCGCAAGCCCGGTGCGGCTGCAGTACCTCGGCGCGCGCGGCGACGGCCTGGCCCGCCGGGCTGCCGAGCGCCTGGCCGACATGGCGCGGCTGGTGACCGTCATCCTGGTGGGGAACAACCTGGCGGTCTACCTCGGCTCGCACATCACCGAGCGGCTCCTGGGCGGCCTCGGCTGGCGGCAGACCGAGCTCTGGACGACGCTCCTCCTGACACCGACCTTCTTTCTCTTTGCCGAGACCGCGCCGAAGCAGCTCGGGTACTTCCTGGCCGACCGCTACTGCCGGCAGGGGATCCGGGTGATGACGGTCTCGGAGTGGCTCTTCTATCCGCTCGTCCTGGCCCTGGGCATCGTGGCGCGCGGACTGCGCGCGGTGCTGGACCACCTCGGGCATGTGCCCCCGCCGGCCACGCGACGGGACGAAATTCTCGCCCACCTCGAAAGCGGACTCGACGAAGGGATCCTCGACCCGACGCAGCACCGGATGGCGCTGCATGTCGCCGGCATGGAGCGCAAGCGCCTGCGCGCCATCGCTACCCCGCTCAACGAGATCGTCAGCGTCAAGCGCGGCACTCCCTGCGCTCGGGCGCAGGCGATCATGCACGAGACCGGGCTGCGGCACCTGCCGGTGGTCGACAAGCGGCGCCAGGAGGTGCTGGGCGTGCTGAGCGCGAAGATCCTCACCCTCCAGGACCCGGCCCCCGACACGCCGGCCGCCGAGGTGATGCAGCCGGTGGCGCAGATCCCGAGCGACACCAGCCTCGGCCACGCCTGCGGCCGCCTGCAGAGCACCGGCGGCAAATTGGCCGCCGTCACCCGCGACGGGCGCGCGGTGGGCATCGTCACCGTCGCCGACCTGGTGAGCGAAGTGCTGGGCGAAGCCGCCGACGCCTGATCGCCAGCCAACCGCCCACCCACCCGGGCGATGCCCTGCCCGGTCATGCTCCTCGACACAGGGTTCGCGGCAGGCGTTTTCCTGCTGATTGCCGGAACGCGGAAAAGCCGCTACTCCGCGGGCGGGACGGGTGCGGCATCCGGCTGGGCCGGGGGCGTGGCGTCTTCGGCCGGGGGCGGCGTCGGGGCCGGCGGCCGGGGGGCGAGCACCAGCCGCACGCCGAGGAAGGGGTAGCTGTTCTCGGCGTGGGCGTAGCTGCGGTAGGCCGATCGGCAGTGGATGGGCAGGTTGATGAAGCCGCCGCCGCGGACCACCCGGTGCGGGCGCTCGGCCGTGTTGCGCGGATCGGCGGTTGCACCGGTGAGGTAGAAGCTCTGGGTGTAGCTGTCGGCACACCACTCCGCCACGTTGCCGTGCATGTCGTAAAGACCGAAGGCGTTGGGTTCGAGCCGACCGACCGGGTGGAGGTGCGGCGCGTCGCTGGCGGCGGTCCAGGCGACGGCCTGAAGGCTGTCGTCGGCATCGCCGGGGAAGTACCGGGTGTGCGTACCGGCGCGGCAGGCGTATTCCCACTCCGCTTCGGTGGGGAGGCGGACCTCCCAGCCTTCCGGCGCGCGCGGCTGGAGCGTCGGCAGGAGCGTCTCGGTGACGGCGCGCCAGCTGACCCGCGTGACGGGGTGATCCGGATCCGCCTCCAGGCCCTCGAGCCGCGGAGGTTCCTCGCCGGTGGCGGCCTGCCACTGGCGTCGGGTGAGCTCGGCCGTGGCGAGGTAGTAGGGGCGGGTGAGCTCGACCGGGTGGAGGTGCTCCTCGGCGGCGCGCCCGGTTTCGTCGGGCGGGCTCCCCATGGCGAAGCTGCCCGGCGGCACGACGGCGAAATCGATGGCAGCCCCGTCGGGGAGGGCGAGCTCCATCCGGACGGGCTGGCCGAGTTCGGCCGCGGCGGCAGCCTGCCGGTCGCGGGCGACCTCCCGGTCAAAGGCCCACCAGGTGTTGTCGGTACGCTTCTTGAGGTTGACGTTGGCGGTCTCCAGGCGGGCCTCGAGCAGCTTGCGCCGCGCCTCGGCCTGGCTGGCGGCGTCCTTGGCCTCGAGGACCGCCTTGGCGGCCTCGTCGGCCTTGGCGAGGGCGGCCATCGCCTTCTCTTCCTCTTCCTTCGCTTTCGCCATCGCCTGCTCGGCTTCCTGCTTCCGGGTTTCGGCAAGCTTGCGGGCGGCCTCGGTTTCGGCGAGGGCCTCCTTGGTTTCGGCTTCAGCGGCGAGGGCGCGTTTCTTTTCGTTCTGTGCCTTCTGTTCTTCTTCCTCGGCACGGATTTTGGCTCGCTGCGCTTCCTGTTCGGACGCGCGGACGAGAACGAAACCAATGGCCAGTCCGGCGAAGATGAGCACCAGCAGTCCGACCGTGCCGTAGGTAAGGATGCGCAGGCGCTTCTGACGGGCGAGGCGCACCCGGCGGGCCTTCTTCACCTCGGCGGCGAGCTTCTTGTGTGTCTTGACGGACGGATCGAGCATGGAGTCGGCGAGGTCGAGGTCGCCGTTGGCGAAGGCGGTCTCGGCGTAGGCGAGGCTGGCGTCGCGGATGCCGGTGGCGGCGTCCTCGTTGCCGTTCCAGAGCTCAAGCGCCTGGTTGAAGCCGAAGAGCGCCTGGTTGAAGTGGTTGTACTCGCCGGACTCGCGCGCACGGGCGAGATCCTTCTCCGCCTGGCTGGAGAGGGCGATGCTCTCGGAGTGCTCCTGGTAGGTGCGGATCGCGGCCTGAAACTCCTGCACGGTGGCGTACCGCGCACGCGGGTCGGTGGCCATTGCCTGCATGGCGATCTCGAGCAGTTCGTCCTCTTCCTCGACGGGCTGGATGACGTTCTCGGCGCACTTCATCAGGCAGTCCATCACGTTCTTGCCCGAGTGCGGCGGCTTGCCGGCCACGATCTCGAAGAGGATAGCGCCGAGGAGGTAGATGTCGCTCTGGGGGCCGATGGCTTCCGGCTCGCCGATGGCCATCTCCGGGGCCATGTAGGCGGGGGTGCCGCCGATGGCATTGCGGCGGGTCAGGGTCTCGGCCTTGCTCTCGGGGGTGGCGGCGGCGGCCATGCCCCAGTCCATCAGCAGGACCTCGCCGAAATCGCCGAGCATCACGTTCTCGGGCTTGAGGTCGCGATGGAGGACGCCGCGGGCGTGGGCGAAGGCGACCGCGTCGGCGACGCGCATCAGCGTCTCCAGGTTTTCGACCCGGCTGCGTGTGCGCACCGTCTTGTTCCACGGTGTGCCCTTCACCTTCTTCATCGCGTAGAAGAGCGCGCCCTTGTCGTCGGCGCCGAGATCGTAGACCGGGACGATGTTCGGATGCTCCAGGTCGCCGGTGACGACGGCCTCGGCGAGGAACTTCTCGCGGTGCTCGTCCTCAGTGGCGGCGTCGCCCTTGATCATCTTGACGGCGATCTCGCGGTCGATGGCGGTCTGGCGGCCGGTGAAGATAGTGCCCATGCCGCCTTCGCCGAGAACGCTCGGAAGCTCGTAGTCGGCCAGCAGGCCGGGCTCGACCGTTTCGCTCGCCTTGCCGCGCAGGACAGTGCGCTGCTTGACGGTGCGCTGCAGGGTGGGACGGCTGTCGCGGGGGGCCGGGCCGGCATCCTGCTTGATGGTCTGGCCGGGCTCCATGCCGTCCTGGATGGTGCCGCCCCAGACGTCCTTGATGGTCTGCTCG
>CAZKKD010000180.1:0-8032 GCA_964553265.1 uncultured Planctomycetales bacterium
TTGCCCTCGGCCAGCATGGCATCCCGGACCCAGTCGAGCAGCCCCTTCCAGAAGGACGCCCCCATCAGGTAGACCGGCATCTCCGGCACCTTCTTGGTCTGAATGAGGGTGATGCTCTCGAAGAATTCGTCCAGCGTCCCGAACCCGCCGGGGAGCACCACCACGGCGCACGAGTTTTTGAGGAACATCACCTTGCGGACGAAGAAGTAGCGGAACGAGAGCAGCTTCTCGATGTACGGGTTCGGCGTCTGCTCGAACGGGAGCTCGATGTTCAGCCCCACGCTCTTGCCCTTCGCCGCCTCCTTGGCGCCGCGGTTGGCCGCTTCCATGATGCCGGGCCCGCCGCCGGTGATGATGTTGAAGCCCTTCTCCCCCAGCAGGCGGGCCACGTCCGTGCCCATGCGGTAGTAGGGGCTCTCCGGCGGGGTGCGCGCCGAGCCGAAGATACTGACCGCCGGCGTGATGCGGGCCATCTCCTCGGTGCCCTCGACGAACTCGGCCATGATGCGGAAGATGCGCCAGGGCTCGTCCTCGCGGAAATCGTGCCCGAACTCCAGGTCCGGGATGGTTTCGTCCGGCATGGTGTCTACTCCCGTGCGGAAAGGACGCGGCGCGCGTAGGTCTCGACCTCGCGGATCCAGTCGATCCCCACCGGCCGATCGTCGGCGAGGCAGAGGTGATCCCACACCGCACCGAAGGGCAGCTCCCCGCGGTGCTCCATCAAACCCAGCTTGTACGCCCCCTGGTCGGCGACCTCCAGGCCGGCCTCCAGGTCGAACGGCGCCAGGAACGAGCGGAGCAGCGACTTGCGCATGGCGCGCGCCCCCACCACATAGGCGCCGACGCGGTCGATGCTGGCGTCGAAAAAGTCGAGCGCCCAGAGCATCCGGTCGCTCACCCCGCCGCGGACCGCCTCGTCGCAGAGTTCCTGCAGGTCCGGGGTGGAGAGGACCACGTGGTCGCTGTCCCACCGCACCCCGCGCGAGGCATGCACCAGCACGTGCTCCACGTGCGGCGCGATGGCCGAGAGCTTGTCCGCCACGCTCTCGGTGGGGTGAAAGTGCCCGAGGTCGAGGCAGACCGCCACGCCCTTGTGCCGGGCGGCGTACATGAGGTAGAACTCGTGCGAGCCGACGGTGTAGCTCTCCACCCCCAGCCCGAAGAGCTTGCTCTCCACCGCGTCGACCACCCCCTTGTACCGGCGGTCGAGAACGACGTTCAGGCTCTCGGCCAGGCGCTCGCGCGGGCCCCAGCGGTCGGCCGGCAGGTCCTTGCGCCCGTCGGGAATCCAGATGTTGCAGGTCGAGGCGCCGAAGCGCTTTGCCATCGCGGCGGCGATGCGCCGGCTCGCGCGGCAGTGCTCGATCCAGTACGCCCGCACCGCCGGGTCCTCGCTGGAGAGCGAGAGGCCGTGCTTCATCATCGGGTGGCCGAAGCAGGTGGGGTTGAAGTCGAGCCCCAGCCCCTGCGCCTCCGCCCAGTCCATCCACCCGGCGAAGTGCCGCGGGGCGAGGTCGGTGCGCTCCACCCGTTTGCCGCCGGTCTCGGCGTAGATGGCGTGCAGGTTCACCCGCAGCGCGCCGGGGATGCACGCCGCGGCGGCCTCCAGGTCCTGCCGGATCTCGTCGCCGTTGCGGGCCGCGCCCGGGTGGTTCCCCGTCGCGGCCAGCCCGCCGGCGTCGCCGCCCTCGCCCGCTTCGAGTCCGGCCACGTCGTCGGCCTGCCAGCAGTGGACGGAAACCGGCGTCGCCAGCGCGCGGCGGACCGCCCGGTCGGTGTCGATCCCGAAGGCGGCGTACCGGTCGCGGGCCAGCGCGTAGGCGGCCTTCACCTCGCGCTCGCTCGTCATCGGGGGGGCCGACTCCCGCCAGGGGAGCGCGGGGCCGCCTTTGCGTTTCGGTGGTTTGCGTTTCGCCATCTCGCCATTCCTTTCGCTGCGTCGGACGCGCCGGATGCGCGGCAACGCCGTATCTTAGGGGATTGCCGGGCCGGCCTCAAGGGGGCGCGTGCGTTTGATCGCTCAGGCGAGCCGCAGCGCCTCCGGGAGCGCCGGCGTCGCCCCGGCGGCGGCGCAGACGAACGCGGCGACGCGGTTGGCGTGGGCGTTCCGCACCTCCGGCGCCTGACCGAGCAGCGTTCCGAGCGCCAGCGCCGCGGTAAAAGCATCGCCCGCGCCAACGGTGTCGGCCACGGTCGCGACCGGCTCGCCCGGGTGCTCCGCCCAGGCGCCGTCGGCCAGGAGCAGGCTCCCCGCCGCCCCCCGCGTAAGCGCCACCCAGCGCAGATCGAACCGCGCCCGGAGCGCCTCCATCGCCGGACGCGTCTGTGCCGGCAGATCCAGCAGGCGGGCAACGACCGGCAGCTCCTCGTCGTTCACCTTGAACGCGTCGGCCTGTTCCAGCGAGGCCAGGATGACGTCCCGGTCGTAGTAGGCCTGGCGGAGGTTGATGTCGAAGACGCGGAGGCACGCCGGCTGCGCCGCGTCGAGCGCCCGCCGGAGCGTCGCCCGGCTCGCAGCGCTCCGCTGGGCGAGGCTGCCGAAGCAGATCGCGTCCGCCGCCGCCGCACGGTCCAGGAGCGCCCCGGAGGCCGGGATCGCGTCCCAGGCCACGCCCTCGTGAATCGTGTAGCTCGGCTGGCCCGCGGCGTCCAGCGCCACGCTCACCGTCCCGGTGGGGCGCTCCGGATCGACGGCGACGGCGCTCCGGTCCACCCCGAGCCCGTCGAGGCGCTCCAGGGCCTCGCGGCCGAAGGGGTCGTCCCCGACGCAGCTCGCCACCGCCCCGCGGCCGCCCAGCGCGCAGGCGTGGTAGGCGAAGTTCGCCGGCGCGCCGCCCAGTTGGCGCCCGTCCGGCAAAAGGTCCCACAAGAGCTCCCCGAGTCCCAGCAAGCGCGGCGTCGCCATGCCCGTTCCTCCCCGTCCGCTACAGCGACCAGAGCGGCAGGCCCGTCGGCTCGTCCAGGCCGCGCGCGAAGGTGGCGTCGCTCGCGAGCGCCGTCATGGTAAACTCGCAGGCGAAGACGACGCACCCCTCCGCCAGGTGGCCGCCATAGGCGCGGCCCGTTTCGTCGGAGAGAGTGACGTGCGCGTGGATCACCGGCGCGCCGTCCTTCAGCGACACGTTGCCGACAAGCGCGGTGATCTCCAGCGGCCGGTCGAGGACGAAGTAGTCGTACACCCGCTTCGCCTGGTCGTAGAACCCCAGCCGCGCCTGCCGGACCGCCCCGATGGCGCTCACGGCGCCGAGGCGGAGGTCCTGTTCGCGCGCCACGGCGGTCAGCTCGCCCAGCAGGTCTCCGTCGTGCGCAAGGCGGCCCACGAGGGTCGTCCCCGCGGTCGCCCGGTGGTAGGTGGCCATGCCGTTCTCCCTTTTCGAATCCGTCGTCCCGGCCGCGGGTGGCGCGGCGCGTGGGGCCGATTGTGCCTGCCCGCCGCCGTGGTGTCAACGCACCGGCCGGGGCAGGGTCATTCAGTTCTCCCTCTCCCTCCGGGAGAGGGCCGGGGTGAGGGCTCCGAACTGTGAAAACTCCCTCACCCGAAACCCTCTCCCAGAGGGAGAGGGGACGTTTGCCGAATCGGCGCCGCCAGGTTCAGAGCGAAATGGCAAGAATTGAATGCCCCTGGGCTTTCGCGTCTTTTTCTTGCCATTCCGCCCGGCGGGCGCTATGGATCGGGGGACGGAATGCGCGCGGTGCGCGGCCGGGACGGGCCGGCGCCGCAGCGATCCCCCCCGCCCGTCCGACGAAAGGAAGCAGCATGAGCACCGCACCGCGCGACCCGGCCGACCGCCCGAACATCATCCTCATCAACTGCGACGACCTCGGCTACGGCGACCTGGGCTGCTACGGCTCGACCCGCAACAGCACACCCGCCCTCGACCGCATGGCCGCCGAGGGGGTCCGCTTCACCGACTTCTACATGGCCAGCCCCGTCTGCAGCCCGTCGCGCGGCGCGATGATGACCGGCTGCTACCCGAAGCGCATCGGCTTCTCCACCTTCGACGACGGCGCATGGGTCCTCTTCCCCGGCCACCACAGCGGACTGAGCGAGAAGGAGACCACGGTCGCAACCCTCCTCAAGGGGCAGGGCTACGCGACCAAGCTGGTCGGAAAGTGGCACTGCGGCGACCAGCCCGAGTTCCTGCCCACCCGCCACGGCTTCGACAGCTACTACGGGCTCCCGTACAGCAACGACATGGGCCGGCAGGGCGGGCGGACGAAGTATCCGCCGCTGCCGCTGATCCGCGACGAGGAGGGGATCCAGGAACAGCCGAGCCAGACCGGCCTCACCGAGCGGTACGTGGAGGAGTGCGTCCGCTTCCTGCGCGAAGAGAAGGACGGACCGTTCTTCCTCTACTTCGCGCACATGTACGTGCACCTGCCCATCTACACGCCCAAGCGCTTCACGAAGGAGTCGAAGAACGGGCGCTACGGCGCGGCGGTGGCCTGCGTGGACTGGAGCGTCTCGGTGCTGCTGGACGAGCTGAAGCGCCTGGGCCTGGACGAGAACACGCTGGTCCTCTTCACCTCCGACAACGGCTCGCGCGCCCGCGACGAGGGCGGCAGCAACGATCCCCTCCGCGGCACCAAGGGCACCACCTTCGAGGGCGGGCAGCGCCTGCCGCTGGTCGCGCGCTGGCCGGGGCGCATCCCCGCCGGGACCACCTGCAACGCGCTCGCGACCTCGATGGACTTCCTGCCCACCTTCGCGCACCTGGCCGGCGCCGAGGCGCCCACCGACCGGATCATCGACGGGGTCGACATCGCCACGCACCTCTTCGACCCGGCCAACGCCACCGACGCGCACGAATCGTTCTGCTACTACATGCGCGACAACCTGGAGGCGGTCCGCAGCGGCCCGTGGAAGCTGTTCGTCTCGCGCGCGAACGAACCCATCACCGAACTCTACAACCTGGCCGAGGACGTGGGCGAGACCACCGACGTCTCCGGGCAGCACCCCGAGGAGGTCGCGCGCCTGCAGGGCCTCGCCGACGCGGCGCGCGAGGATCTGGGCGATGCCGTCACCGGCCGGGAGGGGGCCAACTGCCGCCCCTGCGGCTGGGTCGACGACCCGAAACCCCTCACCGACTACGACGAGAGCCACCCCTACATCGAAGCGATGTACGACCTGACCGAAGCGGGGTGAGGCGAGGCGGACCGGACGGCCCCTTCTCAGAGACGTTGCAGCACAGAGGCCCTGCGACGAAGAAGCGCATCGACGCGACGCAACTCCCGTTCGAACCGCTGACGCGCTTCGCAACGGCAGGTCCAGACGACGATGACCGACCAGCCCGCCGCACGAAGCCGGCGATCATTTCGGGCATCGCGCCTGCGGTTCTGATGGAGTTTCGGAATCCAATAGTCCCGGCGCGTCGAAGGCATTCGTCGCCCACGGCGGCATGCGTGCCCGTGCCAGAAGCACCCACGGACCTGGACAACAGCCCGGTACCTCGGCAGTACAATGTCCGGAGCCCCGGGCAGGCTGCGATCATGGAGGCGGAATCGGTACCCGAGCCGATGCAACGCCGACCGCACCATCCGCTCCGGAGCGGTGTGACGACTCTTGACCCGAGCCATGATGCGAGAGCGATCTTTGGCCGAAAAATCCGTCACGAGATCCTCAACCGCCGAAGTGGATGCGAAGGCCGGGATCGGTTTCGCAGGCATCCACAATGCGGTTGTACGCTTCGACCAAGTCGGCGGCTGTGGCGCGCCGCCCCTCCGGGGCGAATCTCCCAATCTCGTACAGGTTGCCCGCAAGGAACTGCTCAGCGTCGAAGATATCCACCCGTCCCGCAAGGCCCTCCCGCTCTGCGAGTCCTTCGGCAACGGTTGCACCTTTGTCCAGCGTGATCAGGAGCGGACGAAAGCCCCCGTTCAAATTGCGCTTGCACTTGCGAAGGAGCGCTTCCCCCGGAGCAGTCGTAACGTGGATGGCGACATCGCCCACGACGAAATCGCCTGGGCGCGAATCCGCTTCGTCCGCAACGCTGGCGCCGTGCAGGTCAACCGGTTCCTCGGGGAGAAGGACCGTCAATTTCGCACCGACAAGATGCTGCAGCACTGTCCCGAGAGTGGTCTGGCCGGGGTTTTCGCTTTGACGCGAACGGGCCTGTTCCAGAACACTGCGCACGATAAAGCGGAGCGACCGGGATGCGTCGTATTTCAACACAAAAGGACGCGCCGCAAAGAAGGCTCGCACCCGGTCCACCCACCAGGCTTCGATGGCTTTCAAGTCGAGGAGTTCTCTGGCGTGAAGCTCGTTGAGAAACACCACGCACTGCCGCATCCGATCAATGCTTCCGCGGCTCGTGCGACCGCCTTCCTCGGCAAGCACCCGGGAGACGCCATGGTCGGAGAGGATGCGCTGCACTCCAGCTTTCCCGAGCCCCCTGACCTGTCCGCGCTTTTCGGTGAGCAACAGCTCCGGATCGAGAGGAAAGGCCATGTCGCGAGCCTGACGCGTCACGGCAAGCCCCACACTCAAAGGGCCTTTGTTCGTCACCGGATATTCACGCGCGAAGCGGTTAAGCGCACTGCGCAGTTCGGACATCGGCGACCCTTGCCGTTCGTTGGGTGAGCGGAAGAAGCAGATGATGGGCAATCCACTGGGCGACGGGCACGGCCACGGCATCCCCCATGGCGCCGTAGCCTTCATTGTACCCGCCGGGGATACAGTAGCTGTCGCGCACGCCCATGAGCCGAGCCGCTTCGCGAACCGTGAGGAGTCTCGTAGAGACCGCGCCATCCTCCACAAGAACGAGGATCTGACGGCTGCTTCCGCCGGTGGGCATGCGGAGGCAACCCGCCTTTCCATCGAACCTCAACTCGAACCGCTGCCGCTTCCGGCCATCGCGTTCCGAGCGGACTCGTTTGTATCCGGTTCCGGCCGTTCTGCTTTCTGCAGCGAGCACCGCGTCGAGTTTCGTCCGGTTGAGGTCAGAAAGCATGCTGAAAAGCTTCTCGGTCTTTTCGGGGGAATCGCGCGGCGCGTCCCACTCCACGATATCGGCAAGCGTGAAGCAGCGGTCAGGAACCGGCGGCAGATTCCACCAAACCCAACCCTCAGGGTCATTCGCCGCATCAAACGCCGTAACCACACTCTTCCCGTGATAACCGGGCGCCGGATGTTCCGCCGAAAGGTCTTCGCGCTCCACACCTTCGCGAACCGCGACCAGAAATGAACGCGGGCGGCTCTGCGGCACGAAAGGCGAAGCGTCCAGGATGAATGCCCCCGCCATGTAACCGCGTTCCCGCAACGACCAGTATGCATCCCGGAAGGAAGCGCCTCCCTTCGAAACCAGAAAACCGACCACGTTTTCTACGCAAAGGACGGAGGGGCGATCTACTTCCGCCATCTCGTCAAGTACCCGGATCCATTCGTAGTAGAGAGAGGAGCGCGTGCGGCTCTCAGATTGCATGCCGCGCATGGCGCCGGCGAGAGAGAGATCCTGGCATGGAAAGGACGCCCACGCTACGTCCGCGGACGGGAGATTTCGCCCATCAATGCGAGAGATGGATTCACCGTTCAGATGATCGTCGCCGAAATTGGCCGCATAGACCGCCCGCTTTTTGGGACAGATGTCATTCGCCCAGACAACGTCGAAAGCAAATCGAAGCGCTTCGGTCACCAGACCGCTGCCGGCAAAAAAATCGAGTGCTCGCAATGACCGCGTCCGGCGCTTCATGTTCCGCTTCCCCGCCAATCGTCTCAACCATCATCGTAGGCGATTTTCGACGGCATGTCAATGTCGCCCGCAGGTTGGTTGACAGGAACAAGCGGCGGGGCGGGCCTGTAAGCCGGCTTCTGTCGAGGACGGCCATTTGTCTGGGCCGGCGGTTGCCCGCCGGCTCGAGCACCCTACCCGGACCTGATCACGGCGCGGGCCACGCCTCGGTCCCTATGTGGGCTTGCTTCGGATGGGGTTTACCATGCCGTCCCCGTCGCCGGGAACGCGGTGCGCTCTTACCGCACCCTTTCACCCTTGCCTGTGCCCGAAGGCCATCGGCGGTGTGATTTCTGTTGCACTTT
>CAZKKD010000181.1:0-8023 GCA_964553265.1 uncultured Planctomycetales bacterium
GGACGTCCACGTCCCCGTCGGCCAGGTTGGACCCGCGGGGGACGGGGGCGGTGGTATTGGCGACCGTCTGTGCGGTAAAATGGCCGCTGCCGTCGTTCTGGTACCAGAGGATTGCGTTGCCGTGGAGGCACGCGACCACCAGGTCCGGATCCCCGTCGCCGTCCACGTCGCCCGCGTTCACCGAGGCGGCGCCGTCGGCCGCGATGCTGATCACCTGTTCCGCGCCGAAGGCGCCCGCGCCATCGGTGTTCTCGTACCAGGCGACGGTGTCGTCGTTGATCGAGACCGCCACGAGGTCCAGGTCGCCGTCGCCGTCGAGGTCGGCCGCGGTCAGGTCGTTGGCGTTGTCGGCGGTGGTGGTGAGCACGTTCTGCGCGCCGAAGGGCACCGTCCCCAGCGCCCCGTCGAATGCGGCGAGCGCATCGGCGCGGAAGTAGGTTTGCGCGGCGTCGATGCCGTCGGTCTCGAGCACCCAGTCTCCGCCGCCGCCGGGGTTGCCGGTTGCGTCGTCGGAGGCCGCCACGTTGACGCCGGTGAGGGCTTCGAGCTCGGCGACCAGGATCTCGCCCTCGTCGGTGTCGGCCACGCCGCAGGCGAGGAGGTCGATCCGCCCGTCGGTCTCCAGGCACCCGCCCAGGTCGCGCCAGAACGCCTGCTGATCCGCCGAGAGCAGCAGCTCGCCCAACCCGACGGTGGTGTCGCTCGCCAGTTGAAAGCGCCCCTGCCCGAGGTTGTGGTTCACCAGCGCAATGCTGTCGGCCTGCTCGCCGTCGAGGGTGTGGCGGATGAAGTCCAGGAGTTCCGCGGCGCTCGTCTGCGAGGCGTCGTACTCCACGGTGAGGACGCCCGCGTCCACCGCGCGGGTCAGCACGTCGGCGTCCCGGACGAGCGTGTTGATCACCACCACCCGGACGCCCGCGTCGGCGTCGCCGTCCACCGGGTCCACGCCGTCGTAGAGCGCATCCGCGTCGCCGTCGTCGCCGTCGAGCAGGTCCACCGCGGCCTCGGGGGCGTCCCCGTCGGCATCGCCGTCGGGGCTGTCCGCCGCATCGGCGTCGGCGACGGCATCCCCGTTGGGGCCGTCCAGGAGATCGAGCGCATCGTCCGCTTCCGGGACGGCGGCATCGAGGACAATTCGTTCTTCCAGTGGCAGGATCCGGAACGCCATGGCTCTTCCCCTCCGTGCTTTTGCTCCCGGCTTCGGCGCGCCTGGGTAACGACGCGCCCGCTTGACGGTTGCTTGGACCGCCAGACCGGATCCGGGCTTCCGGGGAACCGGCGCAGTGCAACACCGCGCCAGTCCAGGGCCGACACACCCTTAATTATATAGATCATGATCGGCCGATTGGCAAACCGGAATGCGGCATTTTCTTCTGCTCAAAGGAGTTGCATCGACGCCTGCCGCTGCTGGTGAAGCCTTTGGTCGACGCCGTGGGGAAATGAGGCTGCGCCCTAACCGGCAGCAGGCAATGGGGATTGCGGTGGGAAACTCCCCTGCTTCAGGCGGAAGGGAAAGTAAAGGTGCGTCGCCTCCCGTCTGTCCGTTTTCGCTGGCCTGGGCAGAAAAATGGGAAAAATCCGCAGTGGAAAGGTCGGCGCCGGGCCGGATCGGGCGCGTCCGGAGGCGAAGTTCCGGTCAGGGGGCCGGCCAGGCATTGTGTCGGTTTTCACGAAACGCGTCCGACTCGTAATGCGAGAAAGGCTGCCCCGCCGTGTCGCTCCACCAGGCCTCCGTCCGTGCCGCCAGCGCCTCCCGGACCTTGCGCAACGCGGGGTCGCCGGCGCGGTTCACCAGTTCGTGCGGATCCTCCGCCAGGTCGTAGAGCTCCTCGACCCCGTCCTCGCCCGCGCCGTAGTAGCGGACGTACTTGTGCGTCGGGGTCACGATCCCGCGGAACGGATGGATGCCCCAGTAGGCGGCGTAGTGTTCGATGAAGGCGCGCTGCTCCTCCGGCGGGACGCGGCCGAAGAGCTCCGGCCACAGGTCGCCGTGGCGGAAGCTTTCCGGCGCTTCCAGCCCGGCCAGCCGGATCAGGGTCGCGGCGAAGCGCTCGTTCGACGCGATGGCGTCCACCGTCCTCCCCCGCAGCTCCGGCCGGGCCGGATCGCGGACGAGAAGCGGGATGCGGTAGAGTTCCTCATAGGGAAGGGTGCCTTTCCTGTTGAAGCCGTGCGCGCCCATCATGTCGCCGTGGTCGGCGGTGAAGAGGACGATGGTGTCCTCCCACAGGCCGAGGCGTTCGAACTCGGCGATGACGCGGCCGAGGTGCTCGTCCATGACCGAGATCATTGTCAGGTACTGCCGCAGCATCGTGCGCAGCCCGGTCTCGCTCTCCACGCCGTGCTGCCTGTCCTCGCGGTGCTCCTGCTGGTAGGCCGGCTTGTCGGCGAACGCCTCCGCGTGGAAGCTCGCCGGCACGGGCAGGGCGTCCTCGTCGTAGCGGTCGGCGTACTTCGGCTCCAGGAAGAAGGGCGGGTGCGGCAGGTTGGTGCTGAAGGTGAAGAAGAGCGGTTGCCCGTCCGGCTCGTAGTCCTGCAGCCACGCCACTGCCTTCTCGGCGGCCAGGTAGTCCCGCCGCATCGGCCCCGGCACATGCTCGATCCCGAGCGCGGCGGTCGTTTCCGCGTCGGTCTTGAGCGTATCGCTGGTCCAGGCGGTGTCGTAGCCCAGGCGCTCCAGCGGCAGGCCGAGGTGGCTCTTGCCGAAGTAGACGGTCCGGTAGCCCGCATCGCGGAAGACATGCCCCACCGTGGTGTGCTGCGGGCCGAGGCGGTTCTGGTGGTTGTAGAACCCGTAGTTCACCATTACCCCGCACTCGTGGGCGTAGAGCCCCGTCTGCAGCACCGCGCGCGACGGGACGCACTGCCCCTGGGTGGTGTAGGCGTTGGTGAAGTGGACGCCTTCGCGGGCCAGGCGGTCCAGCGTCGGCGTGTGCGTCAACCCGTCGACAAAGCCCATCCGGTCGGCCTGCATCTGGTCGCAGAGAAGAACGAGCACGTGGGGGGGCTGCATGGCGGGTCCTTTCCGGGCAATGGAGAGCGTCGGCGCCGCCCGCGCCAGGGGGCCGCAGGTCCGACGCAGCGCAGCGATGCTGCCTGCAGGCAGCATAGGGTGAAGGCGACGGAAGCGCAAGGCGGGAGGCGGGCGGAGCGTGCGGCCCCGGTCGCCCGTCAACCGCGGTTGACGGGGCCGACCACGGTCCCGGTGTCGTTCAGGCAAGCCCCTTCTTCGCCTGCGTGAGGGTGCAGAACTCTTCCTCGTGCTCCGCCACGTCGCGGAGCGCGTCCCGCGCGGCCGGCGTGCCGATGGCGGCGAGCGCCTCGCAGGCGGCGGCGCGGACCTGGTAGTCCTCGCCGTCGCGGTCGCGGGCGATGGTGGCGAGGCGGTCGATGGCGCCCGCCGGCAGCGTCCCGGCGCCGAACGCGGCCGCCAGGGCGCCGAGCGCGAGGCAGGCGGCCTGCTTGCCCCGCCAGCGGCACTTCCAGGCCTCCAGCGTCTCGGCGGGCAGTTGGCGCGCCTGTTCGTTCAGGTGCGCGTGGGTGTGCCCGGCGCCCCAGCCCAGCAGCTCGCCCTCGGTCTGCCCGTAGACGTCGCGGGCGTCCTCGGTCCGGAGCGCCGCGTAGACGGCCGCGGCCGCGTCGGGGGTCGGGTGGCGCCGGACCGCGTGGAGGGCGGCCTGCCGGAGTTCCCAGTCCGCGTCCGCGAGCGCGGCGGCGGGGGTCGTTCCGGCGGCGGCGTCGCGGTAGGCGGCTTCGATACGTTCCAGGCGTTGCGTTTCCATCCGGTCATCTCCTCGGTTCGTGCAACCGGGCCCTGGCGGGCATCCGGGCGTGGGGTCGACGGGCGGCGGTCCGGCGGACCGTCCGCGGTTCAGGCATCCTCCGGCAGGAGCGCGTGCGGCACGGTCAGCGTCTCGCCGCTTTCGGTCTCGATCCGGACCTCGCCGTCCGCGTAGACGGCGCGCGCCAGGCGGTGGCCCGCCGCGGCGGGTGCGAGAATGCGGACCGGTCCGTCCGGGCAGTCGTGGTGCACGCCGTCGGCCGGGTAGTGCCCGATCTGGAACGGGAGGTGCAGCACCGCGCGCACCCGCTCGCGTCCGGCGCAGGCGCCCGGCGCCGGCACGTCGACGGGCAGGAGCTGTGCACGCGGATGGCAGGCGGCCAGGTCCACCGGTTCGCCGTCGAGCCAGAGCTGTGCGCCCGCCGGCAGGCCCCGCGGCAGGCGCATCCACCACGACCCGTCCGCCGGCACGGCCAGCTCGGCCTCGAACCACCACGACGGTTCGATCGGCACCCCGGCGTGGCGCCACGGCTTGCCGGAGGGCGCGAGCGGGCGGACCGCGTCCGCGGGGGCGTTGCGGAGCGCGTCCGGGCCGGCGTCGGCGGGGCCGGCCCAGGCGCGCCAGGCGGCGTCGCCCTCGACGGGGACGCGGCGGTTGTCCGGCCAGAAGAGCCAGAGCCAGCGGACCGTCCTGCCCTGCTGGCGGTAGTCGGCCCGGTCGGAGGCGTTGTCGGGCGCGCGGGGGTAACCGTCGATGCGGGTCACCGTCGCCTCGCCGGGGCCGGCCAGGGCCCGCATCGAGAGCCCCATCCCCTCGGGCGTCTCCAGGTCCACCCCGCCGTCGGCCGCCTGCAGGCCGGGGCGGAAATACCAGCGGCTGGTCACCTCGTGCGCCTCGTCGAAGCGGGCGAGGTCCTCCACCAGCCAAGCGCGGTCGGCGACCAGGCGGCTGCGGCGGAGCACCCGCCGGCAGTCCGGATAGACGCTCGCGTAGAGGCCGGTCACGTCGCCGGTGAGGGTCTGCCCGTCGGCGTCGAAGTCGTGCAGTGTCTGGGCGGCGAAGCCGGCGGCGGGCCGCAGGGTCTCCCACCCGTCGACCAGCAGCACCCCGTGCCCCGCACCGGTGCTCTTGCCGTAGCTGAAGCGGGTGATGCCGAAGTTCTGCCCCCGCCGTTCGACCCAGGTGTCGTCGAAGTCGAAGGCGTGGCACTCGTCGCTCTTCGCGCCGTCGGCGGTGAGGGGGATGCCGTCGGCCTCCAGGACCAGGGCGTTCGGGTTGACGTGCGGGCGGGTCGGCTTCGGGATGGTCTCGTCCCACATCTGCATCAGGTAGCGCGTCCCGTCGGGGTTGACCAGCACCCCGCCCAGGTGTTCGGCCGCCCAGGGCTGCCAGTCGCGGACCGCGTCGGCGCGGGCTTCCGGCCAGTGGACGAGCGCCCAGACCGGGTCGTCGAAGCCCCAGCCCGCCGACGGGTTGTCGTTCCAGTTCGCCGCGTCCTCCAGGATGCGCAGGTACGCCCCCTCGCCGGTGCGGCGGGCGAGGAAGGCGATCGGCGCCTTGCAGCCGAACTGGTAGCCGTAGTCGTCCCAGGGCAAGAGGAGTCCGCTCGGCTGCCAGAGGCGCACCGTCATGCGGAGGATGTCGTGGGCGCTGGTGCCGTTGGGGGCGCACGGCCGGTCGAACCAGTCGCCGCCCACCGCCCGCTCCAGGAACTCGACGAAGAAGGGGATGGTGATCGCCACCACCACGCCCTGGTAGGTGCTCCCCTCGCCGCTGTAGCCGCTCGCGGGCATGCCGCCGATCATCGCCTCGGCGCGGCCGAGCGCTTCCTCGCGGAGTTCCATCGCCAGCGTCCCGTCGCCGGGCCCGTCGGCGAAGAGCGTCCCGAGGACGATGCTCGACAGGCAGAGGCTCGCGGCCTGGTTGTCGACGCACTCCGGGTGCGGCTTGGTGAGAAGCCCCGAATGGTAGTCACGCAGTTGCAGCCGGAGGAAGGTGGCGGCCGTCTCTTCCGCTTCGCGGTCGTCGTAGGCGCCGAGCCGGCGGAGGAGATCGAACCAGATGGCCCAGCGCGCGAAGGGGAAGGCGAAGCACCAGAAGTGGAACTGCACCCCGCTGCCGAGGGGGCCGAGCTCCGCGTACTCCAGGAAGCGGGCGATGATCCGCTTCGCGTCCTGGCGGAGCGCTTCGTCGCCGGTCACCGCGGCGACGAAAGGGGTGTACCAGGCGTGCGCGTCGGGCGCGGCCTGCGTCTCGCGGCGGAGGGTGCGCCAGATATTCCCCAGGGGCGCGCCGTCGCGTTCGGCGCGGTCCAGCTTGGCGCGGATGGCGTCCAGCGGCAGCAGATCTTCGGCGTGGATGGAGGCGGTCACGGCGTGTCCTTTGTCTGTGGAGGTGGAAAGGGAAGGGCGTGCCCCGGCGGCCGGCGCCGCCGCGGACGCGTGAATGTCTTCGTCTGCGTCAGTCCTCGTTCGGGACAAAGTACGGCCCGTCGGTGGCGCTGGAGGCCGGACCGACCCGGCGGAACCACCCCTGGTCGGAGGCCTCCCAGTTCAGGAGCGACGCCGCCTCGACCGGGTGCGTGTTGACCGCGCCGCCGGCCAGGAGCTGGTGCGCCTGCCCGCGGGGGTTGACGGTGCAGCTTGCGTCGGCGTGGGGGTTGAACCACGGCGCGGCGCTGCTGCGGATGCGGTCGCCGTGGATCTCGTTGCCGCTCCCTTTCTTCAGGAGGTCGGCCACCAGGATCTCGTTCGGATCCTGCCGGCGGTGGCGGGTGTCGAGGTCGTGCCCGGCGTCGTGGCGCTTGCGGCCGGGGACGAAGGCATAGCCGGCCGCGCCGGTCTCGCCGGTGTGGAAGGCGCCGCCGAAGTCCATCCCCGTCGGGTGGTCCCAGATGTAGGGTCCGATGTGGCGCCAGTCGACCGCGGGGCAGAAGGCGACCTGCCGGGTTTCGTATTCCCAGGTCGGCGTGCCGACATCGGTCTCCAGGTAGCTGCCGAAGTAGACCCGGACCGCGCCTTCGCTGGAGAAGTAGTTGCTGTGGTGCGAGCACATCCAGTCGGGCCCGCCGGTGATCCAGGTGTAGTGGTAGTTGTCCGCCGGCCCCGCGAAGAGGGGGAAGTACCCCTCGAAGTCCCCCTGGTACATCCCGCATGCGACCCCGTGCTGCCGGAGCTGCGACATGCAACTGGCGTGGTAGGCCTGCTCAAGCGCCTTCCCCAGCGCCGGCAAGAGCAGCGACGCCAGGATGCTGAGGATCGCGATCACGACCAGAAGTTCCACCAGGGTAAAGCCGCGTGGGTGACGGGGGTCGGCCGGTCTCATGGCAGCGCGCCGAAGAGATTGGTGAAGGTCGTCTGGTTGGCCCCGCCCATGGCGCTGTTGCTGGTCAGGGCTCCGCAAGTCACCGCGCCGTCGCCGCTGCCCGGGTAGATGAATCCTCCGTTGTCCTCGAGGCGGATGGTCATGGAGTTGTAGGGCCAGGCATACCAGCTGTTCCAGTAGATGGTTTCTCCCACATCGGCCATGCCGTAGGTCAGGCGGCAGTAGTAGCCGTTGATCCATTGGCCCGAGCCATCGGAGTTGCCAATGTTCATGCCGGCCGGGGCGCCATCACCGGCCCGGTGGTTGACCGAGGCAGTCTGCGTGTTGCTCGGGTCGGTATCCCACTTTGCATCGGCGCTTCCCCATCGATTGCTATGGGTCGAGTCCTTGAAGAGGGCCACGTTGGGGATGGCGTCCATGCCGGCGGCGGCTCGTTCGTCGTTGAGCTTGCGCATGGCGCTCTCCAGCTTGCTCAGCTTCATCCCCCAGTCGCTCCCTCCGCCGAGGCAGTAGTTCATCTTGATCAGGTCGCTGCCGAAGGGCGCATTGGCGGAGGGGCAGTCGAGAACCTGGGGGTAGCCGTTGTCGCGGTTCTTGACCATCGCGCGCCAGGTGTTCTCGTCGGTGGGGACGGTATCGCGCCCCTCAAGGTAGTTGTGCCAGAAATTGCTGTAGCTGTAATTCCAGGTGCCGACGCCGAAGGGGGAGCGGCCGCTTGACTGCTTGCCGTAGGCGGTCACCCAGCCCCCCGCCATCAGGGTATCGGCGTTGTCGAAGGCATAGTTGAAGGTGGCGGTGACCAATTGCCTGCAGTTGTTGAGGCAGCCGATGCGGCGCGCCATCTCTACGGATCGCTCCAGCGCCGGCAGCAGCAGCGCCGCCAGCACGCTGATGATCGCGATCACCACCAGGAGTTC
>CAZKKD010000182.1:0-8009 GCA_964553265.1 uncultured Planctomycetales bacterium
CCACCCGCGGCGTCAAGGTGGCGGCAGATGGCGTACAGGGCAAGAATGACCAACGGGCGATCATCGACGCATTCCATGCCTACGTCGACCACGGCGAGGATCCGGTTCCCGACTTCAGCAAGGACCCGAACCTGCCGCCGTACGAGATCCCCTATACCATGCCGCTGGAGGGCGCCATCACGCTCGCGGTCGACAACGCCGAGGGCAAGCGCGTACGCAACGTCATTGCCCGCGTCGACCGCAAACCCGGCGAGGGCCGGGAGCACTGGGACCTGAAGGACGAACACGGCTTCTTCGTCCCGCCGGGAACCTACAAGTACAAAGCCATTGCCGCGCCGCCCATCGAGCTCCGGTACCAGATGACGCCCTACCCGAACGTCAATGTCCATGCCCCGGGGAATTCGGCCTGGCAGAACGGCCACAGCGGTTCCGGAGGCTGGCTGGCCGACCACAGCGCCACGCAGGCCGTCTGCGCGGTCGGGGATCGGGTCTTCCTCGGCGCGCCCTGCGCGGAGAGCGGGGTCGCCCTCATCGAATGCGACCTCGAAGGCCGCAAGCAGTGGGGGCACCACAACTTCACCGCCTGGACGGGCCCGTCCTTCCTCGCCAGCGACGAGGAGTACGTCTACGTCGGCGCGCCCGGGAGCAAGCACACGGTCGAGTCCATCTGGCGCGTGCACCTCGAAACGAAAGAGACCGAGGTCTTCCGCGAGATCAACTCCACCCACCAGCGCATCCGCGGCATGCGCGGCATGGCGGCGGACGACAAGCACGTCTACCTCAGCATTCGCGCGCCCTCCTCCTGGCTGCGCAACGCCGCGTCCGGCGAAGACGTTGACATCGTCAACTGCCTGCCGAAGTACCCCGCCAAGGAGGAAGGCAGCGACCGCTACGCCCCGGACATCCGGGTCGACTTCATGCGCATGTTCCGCCTCACCGGGACGCCCCCGGGCCAGCGCGAAGGCCTCACCTACCTCCACAGCACCAGCATGCCGGCCCCGCGCCAGCACATCCTCCTCGCCTTCAAGCGGAAGGTGCCGCTCGGCAGCCTCGTCTTCCCCTGGCCGGACGACAAGTCGCTGCGCATCTCGTTCAGCTACCTCAAGGACGATGCCGCCTACCCGCCCGACGCGTTCAAGGAAAACCAGTGGACCACGTTCTTCAAAAGCCGCGGCAAGGACCGGATCCGCTACTGGGACGTCATCCCCGCCCCCGAAGGCGTGGAGACCCGGGCGCTCCGCATCAGCTTTGACCGCGGTGATGCGGCCATGGACGAGCTCAACGCCGCCCTCGACGACATGGAGACCGAGGACACCGGCCTCAGCCTGGACGGCGGCGGCGGCATGGGCCCCAAACAGGACCCCTGGGAGGCGCGCCTCGAAGGCCTGAAAATCCTCCGCCGGCGCTACGAGACGCTCCTGCCCGGCGCACAGGTCCGCGTCAACGGCGGGCAGGTCAATACCGACGGCGAGTGGTATGCCCGCCGCGACGCGCCCGTCTCCCTGTCCGAACCCGGCATCTACGTCCTCCAGTGGGACGATCCGCAGGAGGTGCGCGGCCTTGCCATCAAGGAGGTCGACGGCAAGCGGACGCTCATCGACGTCTATGAAGGCACGGACAGCAACATCGACATTGACGCCGAAAACGGCTGGCGCCAGGTCGGCGTCTACCGCCAGAACCGGCGCTACTACTACCAGCCCGATCCGAACCGCAACCACGAGGCGCGCTACATGGACGGGTACGTCGATTTCGGCGAGACCGTCAAGACGCGCGCCGTGCGCCTCCGCATCGTCGAGCAATGGACCAGCCGCCCCGAGGGTCGCGCCGGCTGCTACGGCATGCGCGCGGACCGCGGCGGCATGGACCTCGACCCGACGCGCTGCCGCGTTTTCGGCGTCGCCCCGGTGCGGTACCTCGGCGGCGAGACGCCTATCGATCCGATGATCTACGAGCGCATCGAGGTGTACGACCGCAATACCCGCAAGCTCCTGAGCGAGGTCGGCGTCGACCGGCCCGACGAACTCGCCCTCTCTCCCGACGGCGCGCTCCACGTCGCCAGCCGCGACCGGGTGCTCCGCGTCGACCTGGAGAGCGGCGACCATGCCGTCGTGACCGACGACCCCGAATGGGTGAAGAGCCTCGCGTTCGACAAGGCGGGCAACCTCTACGTCTTCGACAGCGGTGCGGAGCGCCGCAACATCCGGGTCTACACGCCCGACGGCGCCTTCCAGCGCACCATCGGCACCCCCGGCGGCTACGAGGTCGGCCCCTGGGATCCCACCCGCTTCACGGTCGATGCGCGCCACGAGGTCCAGATGGACATCGATGATCGCGACCAGATCTGGGTGGTCGAAAAGCACAACGCCGGCAAGCGCATCAGTCGCTGGAGCACCGCCGGCGAGTGGCAGAAAGACTTCTTCGGCAACACCGCGTACGGCGGCGACGGCTGCCTCGATCCGTGGGACAAGACCCGCCTCTTCCTCGGCTACGGCAATGCCACGCTCGAGTTCGCACTCGACTGGGAGACCGGCGCCACCCGCATCAAGAATCTCCTCTGGCTCGGCAACTCCGAAGGCGGCGAGGTGCCGATTCGCATCGAGGACCGCACCTACCTCGTCACGCGGCCGATGTTCGGCACCCACGCGGCCGGCATCGTCTATCTCTACGAGGGCGACCGTCTCCGGCGCGTCGCCGCGGTCGGCGCCGGCGACGGCTTCCCGGTCCTGTCGACGAAGGCGATCCGCGACAAACTCGGCAAGCTCTCGCTCAGCGACGTCCGCTTCATCTGGACCGACCGGAACGGCGACGGCGACCCGCAGGTCGACGAGGTCGACTTCGAGAAGCGGAAGTTCAAGGGCGTCCACTGGTTCGATCACACGCTCTCCATCCAGGCGGGCCGCTTCCGCTTCGAGTGCACCGGGTTCCTGGACAACGGCGCGCCCACCTACGAGTTCCGCGAGATGCGCGGCATGCCCGACGACCCCGGCCGCAAGCTGCCCACCGGGGAGTACGTCTTCTTCCGCGGACGCAACTACAAGGGCGAACCGGCCAACGTCGCCTACAGCGAGGCCGGCGACGAGGTCTGGAGCTACCGGACCGAGGGGTATGGCGTGCACGCGCTCAACCGCGCCAAGCCCTACTTCCCCGCCCAGGTGGTCGCGGAGTTCGACATCATCGGAAGCGCCGAGGTGCACGAGGGCGGCCTCGGCACCATCTTCCTTACCAACACCAACTTCGGCACCTGGCACATCTGGACCAGCGACGGCCTCCTCGCGGGCCGCGCGTTTCAGGACCTCCGCGTCCGCGGCCGCAAGAGCTGGTCGATGCCCGAGCACGAGCGCGGCCTGGACCTGACCAACGTCAATCCCGGGCAGGAGCACTTCAACGGCTACTTCTGCAAGAGCCACGCCGACAACCGTTACTTCCTCGTCGCCGGGCACAACCACGCCAGCGTCGTCGAGATCGTCGGCCTCGACAAGTTCCAGCGCCTGACCGGCGAACTCACCGTCGCCGCCGAGGACATCCAGGCGGCCAAGGAGTGGGACCGGCGACAGAAGGCCCGCCAAGCCTACGAAGCCGCCAAGATCCTCCACTGCTATCCCGCCCCCGAGCCGGTGGTTGTCGACGGGTCGCCCGAGGAGTGGTCCAACCTTACGTCCGGCATGGCCGAGGGGCGCATCCGCCTCGGCATGAGCTACGACGACGAGAACCTCTACCTGCTGTACATCGTCGAGGGGCACGGCCCGATGAAGAACACCGGCAACGACTGGCGGCGCTACTACAAGACCGGCGCGTCGGTCGACCTGCAGATCGCTACGGACCCCGACGCCCCCGCCGACCGGAAGAACCCCGCCGTCGGGGACCAGCGTCTCCTGCTGACCGTGGTCGACGGGAAGCCCCAGGCCGTCCTGTACCGACCGAACGATCCGTCGGCTCCCGACAGTCTGCACTGGGAGACGCACACCATGGTCTGGGCGGTTTCCTTCAGCCGGGTCGAACAGCGCCCCGAGGTGCGCATGGTCCGCGCGCCGACAGACGAAGGCTATGTCCTCGAAGCCGCCGTCCCCCTCAAGACGCTCGGCCTCGACATCCACGACGGCCTCCGGGTCCAGATGGACTGGGGCATTCTGAGCGCCGACAGCAACGGCAACCAGGTGATGCAGCGCCTGTACTGGGCCAACAAGTCCACCGCCATCCTCTCGGACGAGGCCGCCGAAGCCCAGCTCCACCCCAGCCTCTGGGGCCACGTCATCTTCCACGCCAAGGAGAAGAAGGGCGCCGCAGCCAAGGCCTCTTCCGCTGTCCCGCTCGGCCAGGAGGGCAGCGGCGAAGTCCTGGACGAGGAGGAGATCCTCGACGAGCTCGAAGGGCTGTAGAGCCTTCGCGAGCGGTCCTGACCAATCTGCTGCGGGGACGGGTCCTCGGCCCGTCCCCGCAGGCATTTCCACCCGTTCCGCCCTCCGATCCTGCGACCCGATCCCTTGCGTTTCCGCCCCCGCTCCCGACAATGGCTTCCGCGACGCGACCGCGGACCGGTCGACGCCCGATCCCGATCCTCCCCGGCGGACGCCATCGCCGTCCCCGGCACACGGAGAGCGCCATGTCCGAGATGCCCCATCCGCTGACAGCCGACGGGTCCTGGCGCGAAAACAAATTCGTCGTCGAACGCCGCCACCCCCTGCCCCTCGGCCCCACCGAACGCACCCGCGGCATCAACTTCGCTCCCTTCTCCAAGCACTCCACCGCCGCGACGCTGGTCCTCTTCCGATCCGGGGTCGAGAACCCCATCGCCGAGATCCCGCTCGATCCGCATCTCAACCGGACCGGGCACATCTGGCACATCCTCGTCCGGACCGATCCGTCCATCCGCTACGGCTGGCGCCTCGACGGGCCGTTTGATCCCGGACGCGGCCATCGCTTCGACGCCGATCTCGTGCTGCTCGACCCCCATGCCCAGGCCATCACCGGGGGCGCCATCTGGGGCGAACCGGAGATCCGCCGCAAGGGCGACCGCGCGCCCGGCGACGCCTCTGCCCCGCCCCGCCGCTGCTGCCTCGCCCCGCAGGACTTCGACTGGGAGAACGACGCTCCGCCCCGCATCCCCATGGAAGACACCGTCATTTACGAGCTCCACGTTCGGGGCTACACCGTCGGTACGTCGGCCGACGTCAACCATCCCGGCACCTATCTCGGCCTAGCGGAGAAGATCCCCTACCTGCAGAAGCTCGGGGTCACCGCGGTGGAACTCATGCCGGTCTTTGAATTCGACGAAAACGAGCACCTTCGCCATCACCCGGAGAGCGGCGAGCTCCTGCGCAACTTCTGGGGCTACTCCCCCATCGCGTTTTTCGCACCGAATGCGTCCTACGCCGTGGACGGCCGCGACGGCAACCAGGTCGACGAGTTCCGCGAGATGGTCAAGCGCTTCCACCGCGCGGGCCTGGAAGTCTTTCTCGATGTAGTCTTCAATCACACGGCCGAAAGCGACGAACGCGGCCCCACCTTCAGCTTCCGCGGCATCGACAACTCCGTCTATTACCTGCTCGACGAACGCGGCCAGTACCGCAACTTCTCCGGTTGCGGCAACACCCTCAACTGCAACGAGCCGGTCATCCGCGAGATGATTCTCGACTGCCTCCGCTACTGGGTGGGCGAGATGCATGTCGACGGCTTCCGCTTCGACCTCGCCAGCATTCTCGGCCGTGCCCCCGACGGCACGCTGCTGGAGGAACCGCCCCTCATTGAGCGCATCGCCCGGGACCCGGTCCTCGCCGACGCGAAGATCATCGCCGAAGCCTGGGACGCGGCGGGGCTGAACCAGGTCGGCCGCTTTCCGGCCTACGGCCGCTGGGCCGAATGGAACGGCTACTTCCGCGATCAGCTCCGCCTGTTCTGGCGCGGCGAACCCGGTATGGTGAGCCACGTCGCCAGCCGCATCTGCGGGTCCGACGACCTTTACAAGCCCGCCGACCGCAAGCCTTATCACTCCATCAATTTCATCACCGCGCACGACGGCTTCACCATGAACGACCTGGTGAGCTATGAGCGCAAGCACAATCAGGACAATGGCGAGGACAATCGCGACGGCGAGGAGTACAACCACTCCGCGAACTATGGCGTCGAAGGCCCGTCCGACGATCCAGCCATCGAGCGCATTCGCGAACGGCAGATCCGCAACTTCTGCGTCTCCCTGCTCGTGAGCCAGGGAACCCCCATGCTCCTCGGCGGCGACGAATTCCGCCGCACCCAGCAGGGCAACAACAACGCGTATTGTCAGGACAATGAGATCAGCTGGGTCGACTGGACGCTTGCCGACACACACGCCGACCTGGTGCGCTTCGTCTGCGCGCTCGTCGCGTTCCGCAAGCGACACCACAGCCTCCGCCGCGCCAAATTTTTCGAGCAGGGCTCCAGCGCCATCAGTTGGCACGGCGAGCGGAGCCACCAGCCCGACTGGTCGGAGGAAGCTTGCTGGCTGGCGTTTCTCCTCGACGGCAACCAGGCGCCCGGCGCCCCGGACAGCCACATCATGGTGCTCCTCAACGCCTCCACGGAATGGCGCCACTTCGAAATTCCGGACATGGGCGGCGACTGGCGCCGGGTGGTCGACACCAGCCAGGCATCCCCCGAGGACATTTTCGAGCAGGAAGACGAAGCCCCGGTCGTCGGCCGCTACCACGACCGCTACGGCGTCCCCGACCGTACCGCCGTCGTCCTCGTCGCCCCGACGCACTGACCGGTCGAAGTCCGCAAAGGCGGCTTGCCGTGGCCCGGTGCTTTTCCTATACTGGCGGGCAGTGCATCTGGTAGAGGACACGACGGGCATGCGGACCCTCAAAGAGGTCTACGACGCGTTCAAGCAGACGCTCTCGCAGCCCGTTTCCGAGCGCGAGACCGAGCCGGTCCGCAGCTTCGCGGAGCTCCTGGCGCGGGACACCGGTCCGCTCTACGGCATCAGCCACGATATTTTTCACATCAAGCGCGTCTGGATCCCCGACTCCGCCCGCAGCGGCCTGCATGTCCTGGTGACCGGCGAGTCCGGCGCCGGCAAGGACGTTGTCGCGCGCTCGATCCATGCCCTCATGGCCAGCGGGGCCGAAGCGGCCGTTCCCTTCGTCCGCGTCCACTGCGCCGCGCTGACCGCGGATGCCATCGAAGTCGGCCTCCAGGACGAACCTTCGGCCTCTTACAGCAGCGTCGACCACCCCGGCGGCGGCTGGTTCCGCCAGGCGGACGGGGGCGTCCTCTTCTTCGACGAAATCGCGGAACTCCCCGACCCGGTCCTCGCCCGCATCTTCGACCGGATGCCCGCCCTCGTGCAGGGACATCGGGACGGCGGCCCGTCGGTCCGCATCATCGCCGCCACCGCGCGGCACGAGGGGCTCCGCACCGAAGCGCTCTGGCGCTTCCCCGAACGCATCCACGTTCCCCCCATCCGCCGCCGGCGCCTGGACGCGTTTTTCGTGCTGCACGGGTTTTTGAAGGATCACGCCGGGACCGGGCCGGTCGGCCCGGAGGAGTGGCTCATCACGCCCGGGACGCTGCTCAACCTGCTCTTCGGCCGGTGGCGGGGCAATGTCGGTGAGCTCCGCAACGTCGTCGACATGGCGGTTGCCCGCTACCGGAACGCGCCTGCCCGGGTGCCGCGCTTCCTCACCTGCCGCGCCACCGCCGACGACCCCGAGGTCCTGACCAGCCCCAAGGCCCGATACGACCTCTGGCGCCACCTGGCCCGCTTCGCCCGCGAGCAGGAGCGCGGCCGCGCACTCGTCCCCGCCGAGCCGCCCGATCGCGCCACCATCAACGACTATGCGGTGCTGCGGTCCTTCGGGTCGGACGACATCGTGCCCTGCCTCACCTGCCCCGCGGCGCTGGAGTTCGCCACGCCCGTCTCCCCGCCGCCCGACCAGGACGCCCCCGCCTACGAGCCGCCCCAGGCCCCCGCCTACACCGTCTCCGCCGGTAGTCCCCCGCTGTTACCACGGAGGTATACCTACCGGTGTCGGTCG
>CAZKKD010000183.1:0-7988 GCA_964553265.1 uncultured Planctomycetales bacterium
TCCTCCTCGTCGTCGCCGCCGCGCCCCCGCCCGCGGCCGCGGCCCCGTCCGGACGCCTCTTCGCCCTCTTTCGTGTCGGGAGGCCGTGTGGTGTGGACCAGGCGTTCGGTCTGCAGGCCGACGAAGAACATGTCGTCCGGCGTATGGCGGCGAAGCAGGTCGATGCAGCGGAGCACTTCCGCGCCGGCGCGGCGGCGGCTGGCGAGAGCGTCGACCATGCTGCCGAGGCGCTCGTTGCGGGCGCGGGCCTGCTCGATGCCGGCAAACTGCTCGCGGGCCTCTTCGACGGCGCGGGTCCGCCGTTCGCTGTTGGCCTGCGCGACGGAGAGGCGCTGGTAGCTGTCCGCGATGCCGAGAACGAGAAAGAGAAGCGCCGCCACGGCGGTCGCCCCGACGTAGACCGTCCGGTCCCGGAAGCGCCGGCGCGCCTGCTCCGACTCCGGCAGGAGGTTGAGCTGAAAGCCGTCCGTCCGCGCGCGCCCGAGCGCCAGGCCCGCCGCGGTGGCGAAGTGGGCGGCCTGCGGGCCGGCGAGCACCACCTCGGCCGAGCCCTTCCGCTCGGTGAGCGTGGCGTCGATGTCGAGCATTTCGGCCGGCAGGCGCAGGCGCTCGCCCAGAAAGTCGACCAGCCCTTCCAGGCGCGCGCCGCCGCCGGTGACGAACACCTTCTGCGGGGCGATGGCCTCCAGGGCCGGGTTGCGGCCGCCGCCGGCGGACTTGGCGAGCTGGGTGCGCAGGAAGACGACCGAGCTCTGGATGGCGCTCGCGAGGGTCTGCGCCTCGGCGCGGCAGGCCTCGGAGACGCGCTGCGCCTCGTCGTCGACAGGCTCCAGTTCGCCCGGGGGCGGCAGGATGGCGGCGCGGTCGACCTTCAGCTCTTCCGCCGCGCCGAAACTGAGGCCGAGATCCTTCTGCAGGCGGCTGGTGAAGCGCTTGCCCCCGCCGCCGATGGTGCGGGCGTAGTAGAGGCCGCTGCCGCGGTGGAGGCTGACGGCGGTCTCTTCGGCGCCGATGTCGACCACCAGGGCGACCCCCTCCTCGTCGCACTGGGGGCCGACGGCGTAGAGGTTGCCGACGCCGAGGCAGTTCATGTCCACCTCGTCGGCGCGGCCGGCGGCAATCCGCCCGATGGCGAGGCGCTCCTCCACCACCTCGGCCTGCGCCTGCGCCAGGAGGACGGAGAACTGCCCCTCTTCGAACTCCGGCAGGTCGAGCGGGCGGAAGTCGTAGGCGATGCCGCCGGCGCCGCCGGCGCCGGCGAGCTCCTCGACCTCGTAGCCCATGAGCATCTCGAGCTTCCAGCGCGGGCAGATGGGCTCGCTCAGGCAGCGGACCATGGTCCCCCGTCCGCCGAGGCCCACCACCACCCGCCCGAGCGGGATGCGCTGGGTGCGCAGGAGGCGCTTGACGACCCCGCCGAGGAGCGCGGCCGGGTCCGGCGCGTCGGCGAGGTCCTCCGGCACGTGCGCCAGCCCGGCGCCGAGCACCTGGAAGCGCGCGCCGCGACGGCGGAGGCTCACCACCTTGACGGCGGTGTTGCCGATGTCGATGCCGGTGACGATGCCTGCGCCCATGGGTCGATTCCGTTGTGCGTTCGGGGTTGCGCGTCCCCCGAGGCGGGGGACAGCCCTTCGTGTCGTTTCGCGGAGGGCCGTCCCTTGGCGGCGGCGGGCCTCCCGTGCATGAAAAACGCCGGCGGCGGGCCGGCGGGGTTGGCGAACCGGAGCGCATCCGCCGCCGCGCGCGTCACGGGGCCGGGGCCGGACTCAGCGCTCGATGGGGTCGTCCAGCCAGCGGTTCACCGTCTCCGGGCTCACCTCGGCCGGCTTGACCTCCACGACGGGCGTCGCCTCCAGGAGCGCGTCGGGGTCGCGGTAGTGCCGGTTGTCCGGCGTGATGATCCGCGCGGTGAGAAAGATGAGTTCGAAGCTGCGGATCCGCTGGTCGTCCCGGTTGCGGAAGAGCTTGCCGAAGAGCGGGACGTCCCCGAGGATCGGCACCTTCTTGCTGCCCCGGCTCGTCTCGTCGCTGATGAGCCCCCCGATCACCACCGTCTCGCCGTCCTCCACCACCGCCTCGACGTCGAGCTCCTTGGTCGAGAAGACCGGCCGGGTGACCGGGACAACGGTGTCGTTGCCGTCCGGGTTGGAGATGACGATGTTGTGCTGCACGTCGTTCTGGGCGTCGTGGACCGTGATGGTGGGGATAATGCGCAGGTAGATGGTCCTGCGGTCGGCCCCGACGCTCGGGCCCACGCGCAGTTCGAAGCCGACGTCCTCCTCGGCCCAGGCGGAGGGGACGATGGTGGTGGAGACCGTCTGGTTCGTGTCCGAGGTGACCCCCGCGGTGGTGGACTCCCAGTCGGTGGGATAGGGAAACTTGTCGGTAATCTTGATGATGGCCTGGTGGTTGCTGAGGGCGATGACGCGGGGCGCGCGCATCACCCGCGTGGTGCTGCGGCTCATGAGCGCATCCATCGTCATCTGGAACTGGTGCTCGCTCAACACCCCGACCGCGCCCATGCCGAGCGACTTGACCGTCCCGTCGGTCGGGGCCACCATGCCGGTGTTGAAGGTGCTTTCCGCCGGGATGGTGATCTTGTTGTCGCGGTAGCGGTACCCTTCGTTGGGGTCGCCCGGTTCCTGCGGGTTGCCGGTCACCGACCAGGTGAAGCCGAGCTGGTTGTAGTCCTTCTCGCCGATCTCCACGAAGACGGCCGTGATGAGCACCTGGTCGGCCGGCACGTCGAGCGTGTGGACCACCTCGCGGATGTCCTCGACGATCTCGGGGGTGGAGTTGACGATGAGCTGGTTGGTCTTTCGGTTGAGGCGCCAGGTCGTCTCCTCCGGCCAGCCGGGCCAGTGGTCTTCCATCCATTCCAGCATGGCCTCGATGTCGCTGATCACCGCCTCGCCGCCTTCGCCGCCGCCTTCGCCGCCCTGGCCCACCTCGGGGGTGAGGCCCGAGCGGATCTGGATGATCTCGGGACGGAAGAGCGCCCGGCCGCGGTCCTCGCCGCCGGCGTACATCCACACCGTCCCGCGGCTGACCGTGTAGTGCAGGTCGTGCTGGCGGGAGAGGTAGTCCAGGATCTCGCGCAGCGTAATGTTCCGCGCCTGGATGGTGATCGCCTTGTCTTCCACCGCTTCGGGCGGGTAGATGATGTTGATGTCGTGGGTCTTGAAGAGGAGCTGGAGCACGTAGTCGACCGGGGTGGCGACCAGGTTGATCTCGGGGATCTCGGACGAGAGCATGGCCTCGATCCGTGCGGACTCGTCCCTCGGGCGCTGGAAGGGCAGGTCCGCCTGGTCCGGGTCGGGGCGTTCGAGGTCGGGCGCGCGCTCGGGGGCGGTGCCCCACTTGGTCACCTCCTGCAGCACCTCGCGGTCGCGGTGATGGGCTTCGACCTCCAGCGTGTCGTCGGTGGCGTCCACCATGCGTTGGCTGATCAGCGTCTTCAGCTTGCGGGCGCGTTCGTTGTCGGGCTGGAGCGCGAGGAGCTCGTCGCAGACGCCGATGGCGTCGCTGTAGCGGCTGAGCTTCAGGAGCACCTCGGCGACGCGAAGCTTCTCCTCGGCGATGGCCTTCTGCCGGCGGAGCGTTTCGCGCGCTTCCTGCTTCGAGGGGATGTGCGTCGTCTCCGGCAGCGGCGGCAGATCCACCTCCGGGGCCGGTTCGGCCGGGCGGGCAACGGCGGTCAAGAGCAGCGCCGCGTACAGCACGGCGCCGGCCAGGCCGCACCGGCGGAGCAAAGGCATTTCCATGGGCAGTCCTCAGCGTGCATGAAACGCATCCGCGCCGACGCCGGCAGTTCCCCCCGTCCGGCCGCGCGGGTCCACCTCCATTATCGGCAGGCGGCGGAAGCCGTCAAGTCGCACGCGTCAACCGCAATCGGATAGTGCGTCAAGGGGTTGCGGCCGATCCCCCCTATCCGGAACCGCGCGGAAAAGCCGCCGCGGGTACCGGGATTCCCGCATTCGGTCTGCATCGGACCGCGCCGCAGGCGCCGGCGGACCGCCATCCCCTGGCCCCATCGGCCGCTGGGGACTGGCTTTTGGATTCGTAACGCAAAATAAAGTAAGGGGTTGCGGGTGAATTACTCCCCGATGATCTTGACGAGCAGGCGTTTTTTTCGTTTGCCGTCGAGTTCGTAGTAAAAGATGTGTTCCCAGGGGCCGAGGTGGAGCTTGCCCTCGGTGATGGCCACCACCACCTCGCGGCCCATCACCTGCCGCTTGAGGTGGGCGTCGGCGTTGTCCTCGTAGCCGTTGTGGGCGTACTGGTCGTAGGGCTTTTCGGGGGCGAGGCCTTCCAGCCAGCGCTCGTAGTCGCCGTGGAGGCCGGACTCGTTGTCGTTGATGAAGACCGACGCGGTGATGTGCATCGCGTTGACGAGGCAGAGCCCTTCCTGCACGCCGCTCTCGGCGACGAGGCCCTCCACCTGGTCGTGGATGCTGACAATCTCCCGCCGGCGGGGCACGTTCATCCAGAGTTCGCGGGTCAGGCTCTTCATGGCGCGTCTCCTTGTCTGCGTCGGGCGTCGGGATCAACCGTCGAAGGGCGCGCAGAGGGCGAGCAGGTCGTCGACGTGCGCGGTGGCGAGGGCCTCGACCGTGTCGGCGGCGCCGTAGTAGATCTTCACCTCGCCGTCGTCCTCCAGGATCATGCCGCCGGGAAAGATGACGCTGCCGCGGAAGCCCTCGAGCTCGTAGTCGTGCTCCGCGCGGAGGATGGGCTCCGGGCAGAGGCCGAGGACGCGGGTCGGGTCCTCCAGGTCCAGGAGCATGAGCCCCCCGAAGTACTCCTTGTGCCAGCCGCCGGGCTCCCAGGTCTTGAGGGGACGGTCCGGGTCCTTGTAGACGGCGTGGAGGGTGGTCAGCCACCCGCGTTCGGTGCGGATCGGCGGCGCGCCGGGGCCGATCTTGGCGTTGGCGTAGGGGATGTGCTCGGTGCCGATCACCAGCTCGGTGTCGCCCCAGTAGCGGAGGTCCGGCGAGGCGGAGAACCAGACGTCGAAGAGCTCCTGTCCGCCGCGGCTGTAGACGGGGAAGGGGCGCTCCAGCCGGGCGTAGCGCCCGCCGATCTTCTCGGGAAAGAGCACCATGTTGCGGTTGTCCGGGGCGGAGAGCGAGAGGATTTCGTAGGACTCGAAGTCCTCGGTCGCCAGCACGCCCCCGCGCACGCCGTGGCGGGTGTCGACGGCGAAGCAGAGGTACACCTTGCCGTCCAGCACGGTCAGGCGCGGGTCGTAGGCGCGGCGGATCTCCTCGGTCTGGAGCTGGAACCAGGGCGTCTCGCGCGGGGTCCAGTGGACGCCGTCGTCGCTGAATGCGATGCCGATGTCGGTGCCGTGTTCCGGGCGCGGTCCGGCCCCGGCGCAGCCTTCGGGGGTGAAGCCGTAGTCGTTGCGGAAGACCATGACGTACCGGCCTCCTTACTTGCAGACCCCGGCGTTGAAGACGAGCGAAGAGTCGTAGGCCAGGTCCCCGTCCTTGAGAACCGGGTTCTCCGGCTGCTTGGTGATGACCTCGGCAATCGGTTTCATGGGTGTTCCCTTTTCGTCGGTTCTGTCCATGCGATGGGGGCGGGGTGGACATCGTCCGCCGGGGCGCGCCGCACCCAGAGCGGCGGTTCCGGTCCGATCTTCAGGTAGGGCGGCGCCTGGACGGTGATGGCCAGCCCGTTCCAGAGGTCCAGAAGCGTCCCGCGGTCGACATAGGCCACGCCGCTGCGGGGGTCGGCCACCAGCGCCCCGGTCTCGGACGCGCCGAGCAGGACCACCGCGGGCGTACGCAGGCGCGAGACGCGCGTCAGCAGCAGGCACGGTCCCGGCTGGCGCGCGAGGCCCGCCCAGTCGAGACGCTCCAGCCTGGCGGTGCAGGCGCTGCCGTCCAGGGCCTCGCGGACCCCGTGCAGCAGTCCGAGCGCGTCCACCCCGCCGTACGGGCGGGTGAGGGTGGCGTGCGCCATGCCGCCCTCGGTGGCCGGCGCGTTGTAGGCATGCACCAGCGTCGCGGCCGCGGCGGCGCCGGCGGTGTCGCTGTAGGTCGCACGCATGAGCCCGTGCCGGTCGACCCGCCCGGTCAGCCCCCCGTAGTCCGCCAGGTCCAGTCCCCAGCGGAAGTGGTAAATGGCCACCGCACAGAGAAAGACGAGAAAGAGCTGCAGCGTCCGCCGCCCGTGCGCGCCGGCGCGGTGCTCGAACGCGCCGAAGAGGCAGGCCGCAAGGGGGAGAAAGAGGATGCCCCGCAGGTAGATGTAGCCCGGTACGGCCAGCAGCGGCGCCTCGAGAAGCGGCCACTGCCGCAGCCCGCCGTCCAGTGCCGCGGCGCACACGCAGAGGATCGCCGCGATTGCTGTCAGGCGCTTTCCGCCGCGTGCGAGTCGTCCGATCCGGTATCCCGCCCAGGTCGTTGCAAGCCAGGCCGCCAGCCACAGGTACGCCATGCCGTTCCTCGGGGTTGGAGAGGGGCGGTGCGCGGAGGGGCGCGGGCCGGCTCAGGCAGACACGGGTCGGTCGGTCCCGTCAGCAGGGCGTCGGCGGCGCGCTACTCCGGCATTCGCAGGAGAAAGATCTGCGTGAAATAGTAGTACTCGTCGTCGCCCTTGATGATGCCGACGCCGGTGTGCACGAACTCCGGATGCAGGATGTTGGCCCGGTGGCCCGGGCTCTTCAACCAGTCGCGGACTGCCTGCTCGGCCGGCTTTTCGTACCCTTTGACGCGGGCGACGTTCTCGGCCACCTTGAGCCAGTCGATGCGGGCTCGGGTTGCGCGGCTGGCGACGTAGAGGCCGTTGACGTCGCGGTGGGTCAGCACCTCGCGCTCGGCCATGTCGTGGGAGTGGTGCCGGGCCATCTCGCGCAGTTGGGAGTCGTAGACCAGCGGTTCCAGGCCCTGCTCGCGGCGCAGGCCGTTGACCGCGTGGAGGACGGTCATTTCCAGCTTCGCCAGGCCGGACGGGCCGAACAGGGTCGGCATGGGGGAGTGCCCCCACTTGCAGCCGCCGCAGAGGACGGCCGCCGTCAGCATGGCGATTGCGAGTGTCCAGAAGGCGTGTCTTTGCATCGTTCCCCCCGTTTCCGGCGCCGTTCTCCGTCAACAGAATGTACGTCCCGCGGCCGCGGATGCAAGCGAAAAGAATCGGACGATCCGGGGGGGCGGGGCGGCCGGGTGCGGACGCCTCGGACGTTGACGGTGAGACGCGGACCGAATCGGTCCGCGACGGGGGACGGGGTGCGGAAGGCGCGTCAGTCGTCCAGGCGGGCGGCGAGGCGGATGTTGCGGACGCGGTTGCGGTCCGGGGTCGCTTCGATGCGCGCGATGCGCTCGGCGTAAGCGTAGGCTTCCCGTCCGCAGCGGAGGTCCCGCAGCGCCGTGCGAACGGCGCGGAAGCGCGCCAGGCGGTCGAAGCCGAGGTTCCATTCCAGCTTGTGGAGGCACGGTCCGCAGAGGGTGACGGGCGCTTCCTCCAGGTCGCGGAAGCCCATGGTGCCGTTCATCCGGCAGCGGTGGGCCGCGCAGTGGGGGAAGCCGAGGTTGTGGCAGATCTCGTGGACCACCAGCTTGGCGAGGCGCAGGCGCTCCTCGGCGCTGCCGGCGCGGTCGCGCTCGGCCCAGATGCGGGCGGTGCTCACCATGGAGGTGTTGAGGTCCGAATAGCTCAGGCCGAAGACGCCGGAGAGCCGGCCGCTGTAGAGGTCCACATGCGTCACCGCCGTCATGACGAAGGCGTCCCGCGGCAGGCGCGACTGCAGCGCCAGCAGCACCGCGTCCGCGTCGGCGCGCCGGCGCCGGCCCGTCAGGACCCGGTCCGGCAGGTCGAGCCCGGGATGGACGCGTACCGGAAGCCGGAGGTAGGCGCTGACGCAGGGGGCGATCTCCTCCAGCGGGCGCGTGTCTCGGCAGCCGCCGGCCGGCGCCAGGACGATGGTCCGTCGGGCCCGGGTCGGGCGCCGGGGACGGCCGGCGGCCTATCCGAGGAAGGTG
>CAZKKD010000184.1:0-7968 GCA_964553265.1 uncultured Planctomycetales bacterium
CGTTCGGATCGCGGCGGGGCCGCGTGGGGACGGGAGGCGCTATTCTTCCTTCTCCTCTTCGTCGACGACCGTGAAGTCGGCGTCCACGATGTCGTCGCCTTCTTTCTGTTCTTCGCCGCCCGCGCCGCCGGCCGCCTGCTGCGCCATGTCCTCGGGCGAGACGCCTTCGCCGCCTTCGGCCTGGACCTTCTCGTACATGGCCTGGGCCAGCTTGTGGCTCGACTCCTCGACCTTCTTCATGGCCGCTTCGATGCTGTCCTTGGTGGCGTCCTCGGCGTCCTTCGCCTGTTCGAGCTCTTCGAGGGCGCTGTTGATCTGGTTCTTCGACTCCTCGTCGATCTTGTCCTCGTGCTCGGTCAGCGTCTTGCGGGTCATGTAGATCATGTGCTCGGCGCTGTTGCGCGTCTGGATGAGCGACGCCTTCTCCTCGTCTTCCTGGGCGTGCGCCTCGGCATCCTTCACCATCTGGTCGATTTCGGACTCGTCGAGGCCGGAGGAGCTCTTGATGGTGATCGACTGCTCCTTGCCCGTGGCCTTGTCCTTGGCCGCGACCGAGAGGATGCCGTTGGCGTCGATCTTGAACGTCACCTCGACCTGGGGCACGCCGCGCGGGGCGGGGGGGATGCCGTCGAGCTGGAACTTGCCGAGGGTGCGGTTGTCCTTCGACATCTTCCGCTCGCCCTGCAGGACGTGGATGTCCACGGCCGGCTGGTTGTCCGCGGCGGTGCTGAAGACCTCCGACTTCTCGGTCGGGATGGTCGTATTGCGCTCAATCAGCGGGGTCATGACGCCGCCGAGGGTCTCGATGCCGAGGGTGAGCGGCGTCACGTCCAGGAGCAGCACGTCCTTGACGTCGCCGGCCAGCACACCGCCCTGGATCGCCGCGCCGACGGCCACCACCTCGTCGGGGTTCACGCCGCGGTGCGGGTCCTTGCCGAAGATTTCCTTCACCATCGCCTGGACCGCGGGCATGCGGGTCGACCCGCCGACGAGGACGACCTCGTCGATGTCGGCCGGGTTGAGGCCGGCGTCCTTCAGGCACTTCTCGCACGGCTGGCGGGTGCGCTCGACCAGTTTGTCGACCAGCTCCTCCAGTTTGGCCCGGGAGAGGGTGAGCTGCAGGTGCTTGGCGCCCGACTGGTCAGCGGTGACGTACGGGAGGTTGATGTCGGTCGACATGGCGCTCGACAGCTCGCACTTCGCCTTTTCGGCCGCTTCCTTCAGGCGCTGGAGGGCCATCTTGTCCTTGCGCAGGTCGATGCCGTCGGACTTCTTGAACTCTTCACAGATCCAGTCGATGATCACCTCGTCGAAGTCGTCGCCGCCGAGGTGCGTGTCGCCGCTGGTGGCCATCACCTCGAAGACGCCGTCGCCCACCTCCAGGATGGAGATGTCGAAGGTGCCGCCGCCGAGGTCGTAGACCGCGATCTTCTCGTTCGACTTCTTGTCGAGGCCGTAGGCCAGGGACGCGGCGGTCGGTTCGTTGATGATGCGCTTGACCTCCAGGCCGGCGATCTTGCCCGCGTCCTTGGTGGCCTGGCGCTGCGAGTCGTTGAAGTAGGCCGGGACGGTGATGACCGCCTCGGTCACCTTCTCGCCGAGGTAGTCTTCCGCGACGCTCTTGAGGTACTGGAGCACCATGGCGCTGACCTCGGGCGGGGTGTAGTCCTTGCCCTTGATCTTCACCTTCACCAGTTCGTCCGCACCGCCGGTGATCTCGTACGGGACAATCTTCTCTTCTTCCTTCACCTCGTTGTGCCGGCGGCCCATGAAGCGCTTGATCGAGTAGATGGTGTTCTCGGGGTTGGTGACCGACTGACGCTTGGCCACCTGGCCCACGACGCGCCCATCCTCGGTGAACGCCACGACCGACGGGGTGGTGCGGTTGCCTTCCTTGTTCGGAACCACCTTGGCCTCGCCGCCTTCCATCACGGCCACGCAGCTGTTGGTTGTCCCGAGGTCAATGCCAATGATCTTGCCCATGCCTGTCCTCCATTCCGGGAGTTGAGAGCTTTGCACCGGGGGAAACGCGCCTTCGTTGTCGTGCGCTCCGGAACCCGGTCGTGGATGTTTTTTCCTGCTGCCTTCCGCCTGCGGCATTCCTTGAGCCGTGCAGGCCAGTCCAGGGGAGCCGCTTGCCGAAACGGCTGCACAGCGACGCACGCTCGATCCATAAATACAAATACCGTGCCAGCATTTGGCGACGCCCATTTCGGCCATAAGTCACTATCATTAGGCAATTAGTGAGTTCGGCTCCGGTTGGTTGGGGGCGCGGGAGCGTGGCCCTGACCTCCCGGCCGTGTCAATCTGACATGTTGGACATGCCGGTGGTGGAGACTTCCGGCTCTGTCGTTGAGCCGGCGGGCACATCGCCGGTCTGCCGCCCGGACCCTTGACAGCGGGGGGCTGGTCGAAAAGAATGCGACGTACGCATCATGTACTGCAGTCTGGCGTTGCCGCATCCTGCATTGGGGGAGCATCATGAGCGATACACTCCGCGTGGAAATTGCCAACGGGCCGAATGCGGGTCGCACCATGGAGATTCCCCAGGGCGGGATGGTGATCGGGCGCAGTGGTGAAGCCGATGTGACGGTCAAGGACGCCTCGCTCTCGCGCAAACACTGCCGCATCTACCGACGGGATGCCGCGACCTGGTGCGTTGAGGACCTCGGCAGTTCCAACGGGACCCGCGTCAACGGCACCAAGTACACGGCGGTCGATATTCTGCCCGGCGACCGGCTGCGCCTGGGCCGGATCGAGCTTTTGATCGCGCCGGAAGCGGCTCCGTCGGCCGCAGCGGCCGGGGCCGCGGATGCGGCGCCGGACGGGGGAGACGTTACGCCGGCGGTCGGCAACCCGGCGGTGGGGCAGGAGACGCACCTTCCCTCCGCGTCCGCCGCCGTTCCGCCGCAGCCGGATCCATCCACCATCCGTCCCGCGCTCGACGCCGGTACGGCTTCGCCCCCCGCAGCGGAGGGGCAGGCCGACGACAGCCGGGATACCGCCATCACCCCCGCCGGATCGGTGCTCCCGGCCGGGGCGCCGTCGGTTGCGCCCGGTGCGGGCCCGTCGGTCGGCGGCATCGACGCCACGGCCGAGACCGATGTCCAGCGGAACGCGGTGCGGCCGGACGCGGCAGTCGCCGGTGCGCAAGGCCCGGCGCCCGCGGGGGCGGGAGGCGCGCCTGCGGGGGGCGTCGCCCCGGCGTCGTCGGGCGGCTCCGGAGATGGGGCGCTCTTCCGCCGGGATCAATTCGGCTTGCTTGCGATTGTCGTGGTTGCGATCTTTGCGGGTGGCTTCATCACCTGGCTCCTGACCCGGGGCGGGGACGCATCCGGCGACGGAGCGTCCGGCGACACGCCGCCGGCGTCCGCTGCCGCGCCCGACACCGGGCAGACGCCTGCGCCGTCGTCCTCCGAGGGCGGCGAAAGCGCTTCAACGTCGGTTGGCCGGCCGGCCGACGGTGCCGAAACCGGTACCGGTTCGTCGTCCGGTGGCGGATCGGGCCGGGCGGGCGACGCGCAGACCGCCGGCGGGACTGAGGCGACGGACACGGAGGCGCCGCAGCGCGGTTCCGCGACGGCGGTCGACGACGGGCCGGAAGTGACGCCGGCCATCCGCGCGAACGAGGCCGCCGTGGTCGAGGCGCTGCGCAAGTACGTGATCGCCCAGGAGGATTACAAGCGGGCCAACCTCTCGCGCCTGCCCGCGAACGGGGGCGGCGGGGCCGAGTCCGCCCTGCAGTACGCCAAGAGCTGGCAGCACCTCGGCGGGGCCACTGCGCACCGGAACGAAGGTGGTGAGGCGCTGGAAGCCATTCCCGCCGGTATGGCCGCCGCCGACAGTCCCGAGACGGCCTGGAACGGCTACTACTTCCGCGACATGCGCTTCGTCGACTTCAAGCCTATCAACCGCCGCTACGAGCACGCCCTCTGCGCCATTCCCGCCGAATACGGCAAGACAGGGCTCCATACCTTCATCGTGAAGAGCGACGGGGTGGTCTTCCGCAAGGACCTGCGCGGCAGCTCGGTTCTCGACTGGCCCCGCGACCCCGAAGGCGAAGGCTGGCGCATGCCCTGAACCTGTCCGAACGGCAGGATATCGGGCATATCGGGCGGGCGGTCCCGTGGCGGGGAGGCCGCGACCGGGCGAGAGACTTTCGCCAGAAATTCTACACCCACCTAATCCGTTTTCAGATAGCGTCTTACACCCTTACTTGAGAGTTCTTTTCCGTGACCGGCAGGGGGAATCTCTTGACAGTCGGATAGTATATGATAGTATGTGAATGCTTGAGGTAGCTCGCGATACTTTTTGGCGGGATCGTCATTCGGGTGGGGAGGAGAGGACGATGGCGTGGATTCGGGGAAGCGCGCGCGTCTGTGTGGCGATGGTCCTTGTCTTGGCGGTGTGTGCCGCGGCGTGGGCGGATGGGTGCTTTCTTCCGCCGGTGGCGGTAGAGAAGCTGCCGGAAATTCCGCGCCAGCGCGCGTTCCTGTCGCACCGGGACGGGGTGGAGACGCTGGTCGTTGCATCGAGCCTCGAGAGCGAGGGACAGACCTTCGGCTGGGTCCTGCCGGTGCCGGCCACGCCTACCGCGTTCGCCGAGGCGTCGCCCGGCTTCCTGAAGACGCTGGACCTGGCCTTCGGGCCGGAGGTGGTCACCGTCGGCGGCGGGAAGGGCGCGGACCTGGACCGGAGCATCCTGATCGCGTTCGCCGTGCTGGTGACGCTGTGGGCGGCGCTCGGCGTCTGGCTGGGGATGTCCCGGCCGGTGCTGCTGGGCGGGTTGCTGGCGCTTCTTGTCTTCATCGGGTTTGTCATCGCCATCCCCACTACAATGGGGGCCAGTAAGGCGGCGGGCGCACCCCCGGGCGCGGGCGTTGAAGTGGAGGCCCATGCGTTTGTCGGGCATTATGAGGTGACGACGCTCAGGGCCGAGACGCCGGAAGCGCTCCAGCGCTGGTTGACGGCGCAGGAACTGAACACGCTGCCCCCCGCCGGAACGGCCCTGGCGCAGGCCTACATCGACGACGGCTGGCGCTTCGTGGTGGCGCGGCTGGGCCGGACCGAAGGCGCCGGGCCGATGACGCCGCACCCGCTGGCGGTCACCTTTCCCGCCGCGGAACTGGTCTACCCGATGCGGTTGACCGCGTTGCCGGGGAACGAGGTGCTGGTCGAGCTCTTCGTTGCCGCCGACGGACGACGGGGGCACCCCGCAATGGAGACGATCGTGTCCGATCGGCTGCGCATCGCGAAGCGGCATGCCCTTGCGGCGATCGCGGAGCCGTCGGACGACGGGGTGCCGCCGCGCATTGCGCTGGGCGGGTTCGAGGCCGAGTCGCTATCGCAGGTCTACTGTTTTCATCCCGCGGCGAAAGACCACCTCTGGGCCGGCGCGACGCTGACGCGGCTGCGGGGGCGCTTTGCTCCGGAGGCAATGAAGGATGACCTCGTCCTCAGGCCGGAGGCCGGCGGTGCGGTCCGCAAGCGGCTCTACACCGAGCGGGCCGTCCGGACGCTTGCCTTTGACTGGGCGGTGACGGCCTGGATTCTGGGCCTGCCGATCCTGCTCTGCGCCTGCCGGCTGGGGCTGAAGGCGGAGAACGGGCGGTCCTGGTTCCTCGGAAGGCGCGCGCTGCCGCTGCTGGTGGTCTGCGGCATGCTCTGGGCGGGTGTACGGGTCGGCCTGCCGACGACCGATGCGCGCCTCGGCAGCCGCCTGCACTACTGGGAGGGCGACGCGAGCGGATACTTTCTCCGCCAGGCGGCGGAGGCGCACCTGGACGAGACGCACCCGGGCTGGGAAGACGAACCGGTCGAGACCCTCACACAGTGGCTGACCGTCGAAGCGGGAGACGATCGCATCCTGGCCCCGGCGGTGGCGAAGCGCTGTTACCGGGAGGAGAACCCCTACACCGGCGGGCCGGTTCTTCTCGAAGACTCGCCGGGGAACATGACCCTCTTGCAGCGGGACGGGCGGACGTTCGTCGTCTGGTACGGAGAGTCCGGCCTGCCGAACGCCTTTTCGCTGCCGGAAGACTGACGAAGGAGACACTGCGATGGCGAACACGGACAAGGCCGGCGAAGCGCCGGAACGGACGGAAGAAGGCAGGAAATGGTACTCGGTGCGCGATGCCGCGGAGTACCTGGACATCAGCCAGCCGACGCTCTTTCGCTGGATGAAGGACGGGACCATCTCGTTCTACAAGGTGGGCGGCTCGACGCGGTTCACGCGCGAGAGCCTGGACGCGGTGGTGGAGAAGCAGACCGGCAGCAAGGAGGCGGAGGCTGCGCGGGGCCGCTGCGCCTCCTGCGGGCACTCGGTGCTCTTGGACGGGACGGTGCAGGGCGCGGGCCGGCTCTACTTCAAGCCCGAGAAGGCGCGCTTCTGGGTCTGGGCGGAGTCGCTGGTGCCGCTGCGGGCGGTGGTCTGTGCGGCCTGCGGCTATGTGCAGATGCACGCGGACACGAACAAGCTGAGCCGGCTCACGCCGGAAGATGCGGACGCGGAGTAGACGGCCATGGCGACGACCGGACGCGCACTGCAGGCGAAGGGAGGCGAACCGATGCGGGATCTGCTGCTGGAGATTGACGAGGTGGACCGGATGAGCCGGAAGGTGCACCTGCGGCTCCTGGCCATCCAGGCCGAAGCGCGCCTCAGCCTGAAGCGCGCCGAGCGGGACGACGCGGGCGAGACCCTGGCGCGCCTCGGCGGTCCGGCGGTCCGGTCGGTGGTGGCCTCGGCGAGCACCTATCGCCTGTCGCGCCGCGAGCGGGTGCTGGTGCGCGTGCTGGCGGTCCTGGCGCTTGTTGCCGGAGCGGCGTCGCTCTTCGTCTTCGCCGGCGGGATGCTGGTCGAGCCCGATCCGCAGGGGTGGTTCGTGCTCGCGTTCGGCGAGCCGCCGGCCCGGCTCTGGCCGCTCCTGCGCGAGGGGCTGACCGGAGGCGTCCTGGTGCTGGCGTCCCTCGCGCTCTGGCGGAAGACCGGGGCGGCGAAGGAATCGGTGGATGGCGCCGGGCGCAGCGGCGCCGGTGCGCCGGAACGCGACGCGGCGTGAGGGCGGGGGGGTGGCTGACCGCTCAGCCGAAATGCTTTTCCATGTAGGCGTCCAGAAGTTCCTTCGCCTGCGGCTCGCACTGGCCGCAGACGGTGCCGAGCTTGGTGTGCTCCTGCAGCTCCGCGTAGGTGCGCGCGCCCTCCAGGACGGCCTCCTCGATCTCGTGGTCCGTCACCGCCATGCACTGGCAGACAAGCTGCGCCTTCTCTTCGCGGATGCGTTCGGGCTGGCCGCTCTTCTGGAAGTAGTCGTTGATGGCGGCGCGGAGCGCCTTGTCGCCGAGGACGGAGCAGTGGACCTTGTGCTCCGGAAGGCCGCCGAGACGCTCGGCGATGTCTTTGGGCGAGACATTGAACGCTTCCTTCAGCGTCATGCCCTTGACGGCCTCCGAGAGGAGCGAGGTGCTGGCGATGGCGCTGGCGCAGCCGTAGGTGCGCCACTTGCAGTCGGTAATGGTTTCGGTCTCGGGGTCGACCTTGATGACCATCATCATCTGGTCGCCGCACTTGACGTTCCCCACCTCGCCGTGCCCGTCGGGAGCGAAGGCCTCTTCGTCCTCAAGGATGTTGCGCGGGTTCATGAAGTGGTCCTTGACCACGTCGCTGTAGGCCCAGTCCATGGCGGGGTCTCCTTGGGCAGTCGGTGCGGGGCGCGGTCTGCGGCCCCGGTCAGCCGTCGTAGGCGGTGGACATGGCGCGCACCTTGCCCACCACCTGGACGAGCTGCTCAATCGTGTAGTCGATATCTTCCTCGGTCGTTTCGCGGCCGAGGCTGAAGCGGATCGAACCGTGCGCCTGCTCGGCTTCGAGCCCGGTGGCCAGGAGCACGTGGGACGGATCGAGCGATCCCGACGAGCAGGCCGAACCGGTCGAAACGCGGATTCCGGCCAGGTCGAGGTAGAGGAGCAGCG
>CAZKKD010000185.1:0-7936 GCA_964553265.1 uncultured Planctomycetales bacterium
GCACAGGCAGTTCCACCGCTTCCAGCGGCAACTGCGTCACCTCGGCAAATGCCTCCACTCCTTCGCTGCACCGTTCGCCGCAGAAGCGAATGTACTCGAACGAAGCGTCCTGGCCAACCGCCGCCATGCTGCGCCGCATCTCGTTCCGAAGCACGTCCACCAGGTCGCCGTCCGGCAGCGGAAACGCGCGCCCCAGCACCAGCCGGCCGTCACGCACAACCACCAGGCGCCCGTTTCGGCCCCGCAGGTCCAGGAGCGCCCCGGTACCGTCCGGCGGCATCAGCCGTCGCAGGGCGGCCACGTCCGCGGTCACCCACTCCGGTGCAATCCCCTCCGCCTCCAGGACACCCATCACCTTGCGCAACAGGGTCTTGCGCACAGCAAGGGCAAGCACGCGGGTCGTTCCCGCGCGGACCCGGCCCGGCCCGAACGCGATGGTAAAGTCGTCCACCGCCCCCGGCAGGTACTGCTCCAGCTCGAACGGAGCCGCTTCGGCCACCCGCTGGGCATCCGCGAACGGCAGCTCCACCTCCCGGCTCACCAGGGCCTCCGCCGGGAGCGTCACCCCCAGCGCCGCGCCCTCGGGGCAATCCGACAAAACCTCTGCCAGCGCGCCCGGGAGGCGGTCCGTCCATTCCCCCTCACCGGTCAGCGGAACCGAACGGATCCGCTCCAGGCCGCCGCCGCCCCCCCTGGCAAGTACAGCCAGGTGAAGCGCGGTCGGGGTAATCTCCAGGCCGGCGGCAACCTTGCTCTTCACTCCGACGGCCCCCGCTTCATCCGATACAGGCGCTGCATCAGTTTGCCTTTGCGCTCGACGACGAGGTTCAGCTTCTCCACGTTACTCTGTTTGCTGAAAACCGCGTGGTACAGCGCGAGGACCTGTGCTGGTGTTTTGATCTCTTTTCCGTTTGCCTTTCGGATAATATCTCCGTCGCACAGCCCGTACTTCTGCCAGATGCTGCCCGGCCGCACGTAATGGACCGCAATGCCGCCGTAGCTGCCGTCGGCTTCCTGGTGCATGGCAAGGCGCACTTGCTTCTTCAACTGCGGCAACCGGTCGCGCATGTAGTCGATGGTGCCGGAGGCCACATCGTACTGCCGGTCGCGCGGCTCGGGGATGATCCGGTCCTCCGCACGCCGGCGGGCCGCTTCGGCCTCCTCGTCGGTCAGTTCCCCGTGGGAAACGGCCGGACGCGTCGTCTCGGCCGCATCCATTGCGGGAGGTGTGCTGGCCAATACCAGGCCATCCAGATCCGGCCCGGGGCCAAACCCGTCAAAATCGAACGCCGCCGCGGGAGACAGATTCTTTCCCACCTCCAACCGGGCAGGCGCCCCCAGCGTCAGGGTCGCCTTCTCATCACCCCGTCGGAGAATCACGCTCCGTTCCTCGATGCTCGCGATCATCCAGCCGCCGAGGAAGTCTCCCTCCATGTACGCCTTGTCCGCCCCGCCGTTGTAGCGGATGAAGGCGGCCGGCTTGGTGTCGGGGGTCACAATGGTCCCGGTCAGGAGAAACGTGCCGTACACCTTGGGGGGCTCTTTCGGCTGCGGATTCGGATTCACGGGCGCGGTCTTGGGCTCCGGCGCCTCCATCCCGGCCCAGAGCGGCGCGACGTCGGAGAGGGTCAGCGCTTCCCTGCCCCCCCCGGAGTCCATCCCCGCCGCGGCATCGACCGGCGGCACGGGCGGCACCGTCCCCGGGTCCGGAACGGCTGGTGCGCCGGACGCCATGGAGGCCACCGACAGAACGCCCACGATGAGAAACGCATTGGTGGCCCAGATCGCCACATACGCCGCCCTGATCCGTCGCATGACGCATCTCCCGCTTCCTGCACAGCCTTGGCGAATCGTAACAGACGGAAACCCTATCTTCCAGAAGAATTTGCAACCATCCGGACGCGATTGACGACCCGAACGCGCAAAGGCATCCTGGCGCAACCTCTTTCGTATATTGGAATTAGGAAATCCCGAAAAGATTTCCCTTCGGCGCAACCGCGAGGATCAGCACGTTGGAAGCCCAATGGAAGACAATCGGTCCCGCGATGGACCTGCGAACCGCGTACAGCCAGCCGAACACGAGGCCGGGAAATAGCCGGAGCAATCCACTCAAGCCGAAAGCCGGAATGTGGACAAGCGCAAACAGGATCGACGCCACCAGCCAGCCCGGCCCCACCGCCGCCGGTCCGATGCGCCAGCGGTGGCCCCTCTTCGTATCCAGTGCACGCTGCACGTATCCGCGGAAAAAGGCCTCTTCCGGCACGGCGGCGAGCAGAAGATGGCCCAGCACCGCCTCTGCCGTCAGACCTGACGTACTCAAGTGAAGCGGCATGTCCTGCACCCAATGCCGCCAGCCGTACAGAAGACACAAAAAAAGGGGCAGGAGAAGAGCCGCCGCAACGGCTCCGTCTCCTGCCCCCTGTATGGCTTGCTTCAGCGAACTACGCGTGGGCTTGAGGGTCCACCCCTCCCATTCCGCCCCGGCAATGGCGCCTGCCAGGAGCAGTCCGGGAAGCAGATTCTCCGGCCACCCCGGGCCGAGGAGCGCGCCGGCGGCCACCACCGCACCGCCGACAGCTCCGCAGACCAGCGCAACTCGCCAAGCTATGTTGCTCCTCCTTACGCCTCACGCCGGCGCAGCATCGCGAGCGCCGCCAGGACCAGCATGAGCGGAAGGATGGTACCCGCAACCTTGCTCCAGGTCACCGCGCCGTTGCTCATCGAGCACCAGCCGCCGTCATCGTCGTCGTCCTCGGCGTAGATCGGGTTGCCGGCGGCGTCGTAGCCCACGATGACGTACCCGGAGAAGTGCTGCGCCCGCCAGCTCTGAACGTGGTTGTCGCCGCTCAGAACGACGAGGGTCACGGCGTTGGCCTCGGTCCAGGCGTTGGCGACCGGGTCCCAGTAGATGACACCCATACCCTCTTCCTCGGCGCCCGGGTCGAAGCTGAAGCGCACCGGACCGGAGGCGAAGTCCTCAAGGGCCGTGCCGGCGGCGCCCGTGGCGCCGCTGCCGGGCACGTAGCCGTTGTTCGCCCACGTGTTGATGTCGAGCGAGCGCATCGCCTTGTTGAACTCGCCGGTGGTAAGCTCGCCCTTCATGTCGGGCTTGGTCGCCTCGGCGGCGATGTCCGTGAGCGCCGTCCAGTCCTTGCGGCTCTGGAAGACGAAGTACACCATCGGGGCGACGCCGGAACTCGTGGCGCCGTTATCCCCGAAGACGCCCGCGCCGAACGGGGCGCCGGCGGCCGGAATGGCGCCCGTTCCGACGAGTTGCGTGCGGCTCGGCGCCCAGGTCTTGAGGGTCATGCCGGTCGTCTCGCCGGGCTTGCCGCCAATGGACACGGTGGCAAGGTCGCCGGGCTCGCACTTGACGATGACCACGCTCACCTCACCGGCGGCGTCCTCGAAGCCGACCACCACGGTACCTGTGGCCGGGGCAAGGCTGTCCATCGCGGACTGCGGGTCGCTGGCGACCTGTTCGGCCGTCGGGGTGGTGCCACCGAAGACGGTGTTGGTATTGAGCACCGTCACCGTGGAGGTGCTGGTCGTGGCCGTATTGGTACCGTCGGTCACGCTCGCGGAGATGTTGACCGTATCGTTGTGGTCCAGCCCATTGCTCGCCTCGATGGCGGCCTGGGCATCCCACGCGATGGTGACGCTCTCCTCGATCCCGGTGGTCACTTCCTTGGTGTAGGTGTAGCTCGCGCCGTCGGTGATGGTGAAGGTGACCTTCGTGACGCTGCTCACCTTGCTGGTGGGCGCGATGTTGACCGTCACCGGGACGGCGTTGCCCAAAACCTCGGATCCGGTCTCGGGCGAAGCGAGGATGGCCGTCAGGGCGGACGGGTAGCGGGCGGTGACCGTCAGGCCGTCGTAGATGGTGGCCGAGTCGGGGTTGTACATGCGCACCCGGACGTTGTAGATGCCGGGCGTGTTGTAGGTGCAGCTGCCGGTCGAGGTGTCGGCGTCGTTGACGCTGGCCGGGGTGCCTTCCTCGTCCCAGATGCCGTCGCCATTGTAGTCCCACCACAGGCTCGAATCGGTGTTGTTGCTGTCGCTCACCGTCGCCTCGAAGTTGACGGACAGCGGAATCTCGTCGCCCGTGGTGCTGGCGACGGCCGTCACCGTCATCGCATCGCCAACCGAAACGGTGTGGGTGGTGCTCTCGTGACCGACCACACCCGACTGGTTGGCGATCATGAGGTGCGCGGTGTAGGTGCCGGGCGCTTCGTAGGTGTAGGTGGTGGTGACGATGTCGGTGGCGCTGTCGTAGGCCGTGCTGCCGGCCACGACGGTGCGGTCCACGGTGCCGTCGCCGTCATAGTCCCACATGTAGGTGTACTTGCTGGCATAGCTGTCCACCCCGCCGGAGCCGTTGTCGGCATAGCCCTTGAAGGTGACTGCGCTGCCGTAGTTGCTGCCGGCCGTCGGCGCGGTGATGGTGGGGTTCGGCGCGGACGGGCTGTTCTGCACCGTCACGGTGCTGGTGTCCGTGCTGCTGGCCCCGGTGGTGTCGACCACGGTCAGGGTGACCGTCATGGCGCCGGCGCGGGTGTACTTGTGGGTCACGCTGCCGGCGGTTTCGGTGCTGTAGCTCGTGCCGTCGCCGAAGTCGACGTGGTAGAGGGCCGCCGTGCCGCCAGCGGTGCCGCTGAACTGAACGGTGACCGCTTCGCTCGTGTACTGCGTACCCGTCGGCACGGTCAGGCTGGCGGCAGCCAGCGCGGCCGAGCAGACGAAGGTCAGCGCCACCATCAATGCGCTGATCCGCGTCAAGAAGCTCTTCCCTTTCCTACTCATTACGTTCTCCTCAAAAATTTGACTGCTGATTGCTGGTCATCTGATCTCAGACACCCCTGGCGAGCGCCACCACGAAGGGTTCCGCTCGCCGCGCTCACTCAACCTTCCTCCTCGAATGCTCGCCCGATCTCCTTTCCTCTCGGTCGTTTCGCCTTTGTCTATTCTCGTCACAATGAAGGTACACACTAAAGAAAATGCGGAATCGTTCCCTTTACGTACTCCCGTTGAATGGCTTGCCCGTGCCGCGGCGGCCTCCCACATACTCGCACACGGCCCCGCAATCTCCCTATTGCGGAAACTCCACGGGCCCTTTTGCCCTGCTGCTCCCCGTGGCCGATGCCATGGTATTGGAACCGAAAATGGGTGTCAAGGCCTAAACCTTTGGTTTTCAGGAAAAAAAAGTGGGCGATCTCCCAAAAAAACCGAGGGGGTCCACCCCCCCCCGCCACAGCCGATTCCACCGCATCCCCCCGTGTTTTGCCGGACCGTACGCGGCCGCGGCCGGGAGAACGCCCGTTTCACTGCCCCTGTCCCAGCAGGATCACGAACCCGGTCCGCACAAGAATGCGCAAATCATTGAAAAACGAGGGGTTCCGGTTGTAAAAGACGTCAAGAAGGGTCATTTCCTCGAAACTGAGCGCGTTGCGACCGGAAACCTGCCAGAGTCCGGTGAGTCCCATCGGGTGCAGAAGGCGTTTGCGCTGCCAATCCTCGTACGCCTGCACCTCGTCCGCAAGGGGGGGACGGGGGCCGACCAGCGTCATCTCTCCCCGGAAAATGTTCCAGAACTGTGGCAACTCGTCCAGGCTGTACCGCCGCAGGAAGCGCCCCACACGCGTCATGCGCGGATCTTCACGGATTTTGAACATCGGCCCCCTGGCCTCGTTATCGACCTGCAACTGCCGCTGCAGACGATCCGCACCGACCACCATCGAGCGGAACTTGTAGCAGACGAACGGAACCCCGCCCATGCCGATCCGTTTCTGCCGGAACAGCACCGGCCGCCCGCTGTCCAGCCAGATCACCAGCGCCACCAGCACGAACACCGGCGCAGCCACAAGCAGAACGAAAGCGGATACCACCAGATCGGTCACACGCTTCATCCGCCAGTAGAGCGCATGCGCCCCGCCGTCGCCGAAATCGAGAATCGGCGTCTCGCCGATCGCATCGCAGGGCATGCCGACCCGCCCGATGACGCTGTCGTAAAGGTGGCTCACCAGGCGGACGCTCACCCCTGTCGGGCGAAGACGCGAGAGTGCGCCCAGCGCCTCATCCGCCCCCCATTCCGGCACGCAGACGAATACTTCGTCCACGTGCAGGCGCCGGATGACCCGTTCCAGGCGCTCCAGTCCGCCGAAGACCCGGACGCCTTCCAGCCGTCCGCGCATGCCGCCCGGGTCGATGAGCCCCACCAGCCGGTACCCGTGGTGATCGGTGTCCAGCAGCTCCGCCGCCAGCGCCTGCGCTCCCGGCCCCGCGCCCACCACCAGCGCGATCGCCGTGTCCAGGCGGCGGCGGCGGAGCGCGCACCGTACCCGGCGCACCGCCCAGCGCCCCAGCAGCACCAGCAGGCTGATGAACACGAACGACGCGCCCAGGGTCAACCGGCTGAAGAGCAGCCGCGTCGGAAAGAGGTACGCCAGCAGTCCGTTGACCGCCATGAAGGCGCCAATGGCCCGCAGAACGCGGCCGGTCTCCCGGTTGCCGGTCAGAAACCGGCGCTCGCGGTAGACATCCACGTAATGGAGCGCCGCCACGATCCCGACCGCAAAGTACGCGAGCACCGCCCAGTAGTGGGTGAACGCGAAGCCCACCATCGGCCCGCGCGCCAGCCCCGCACCGCGGAACCATTCGCGGCTGTGCACCGCCAGCGTAAACCCACCCCAGCCCGCCAGCAGGTCCAGAAGCAGTGTACAGGCGTAGAAGATGCGCCCCAGCGCGCCCAGCCGCCAGCGCCGGCGGATGGAGCCCTGCTTCCCGTTCGCCGTCATGGCCGCGTTCCTCCGGCCGCGCCGTCCCCGGACGCTCCCGCGGCCGCGTCCCCAGGCGCGCCGGACGGGCGGAGCGTGCCGTATTTTCGCCAGAAGCGCCACAGGCTCCGCAGGTGCTGCCGGGCGTGCCAGCCCCACGGCGGGCCGGCGCTCTGCCGCGCATGGGCATGGATCAGCGTCGCGGGAGGGAAATACTCCACCCGCAGTCCCCGCCCCCAGGCCCGCGCACAGAGGTCCACGTCCTCCAGGTACAGGAAGAACCGCTCATCAAAGAGCTGTCCGTCCTCCAGGAGCGCCCGCCGCGCCGCCAGGGCCGCGCCCGACCCCCAGTCCACCCAGAAGGGCACATCGTGGTCGCGATCCACCATGAGGTGCCGCTCCCCGATGGTCGGAAAGCACCGCCCCAGCGGCGTCCGCCGGCAGAGAATGGTCAGCGGGGTATAGAAGGTGCGGCTGCTGTACTGGAGCGTCCCGTCCGCGCCCACCAGCCGGGGCACCAGCACCCCCACCTCCGGCGCGGCGCGCAGGCGCGCCACCACCCGCGGCAGGCAGTCGTCCCGGAACCGGATGTCCGCGTTCATCGGCATGAGGAACTCTCCGGTCGCTTCCGCGAGGGCCTGGTTGCAGTTGCCGCCGAATCCGCGGTTGGCCACCGCGTCCACGGTTCGGACGGTCGCCGGAGAGGCGTCCGCACCGGGCCGCCAGGCGTCTTCGGGCGTTGCGTTGACCACGATCACCTCGCACGCACACCCGGGCGGGAACGCCGCCAGGGAGGCGAGGAGCGCCGTCACATCCGCGGCGGTGCGATAATTGACCACGATCAGCGTAATGTCGTGCGTCACCGTCCGGTTTCCTTCCCCCTGCGCGCCGGCCATGCCGGCGTTGTCCGCTTCGGCGTGTTGTTCCGCCGCGTCCGCCGGCCGGCCCGGGCGGGACAATCGCGACCCGCGGGAATCGTCGGCGACACCCCTGTATACTGCATCGTCGAAAACCGGCCCCGGCTTGCGCCGCCACCCCCCCGCCCGCCCCCTCCCACCCCGCTCCACCCCCCCCCCCGCGGGGCGGTCCGGCCCCCCCCCCCCCGGCCCCCACCACCTCCCACACCGCCACCACCCCCGCCCCCCCGCACTCGCACACAACGG
>CAZKKD010000186.1:0-7905 GCA_964553265.1 uncultured Planctomycetales bacterium
GACGCCCCCGGCCCGGGATTGCGTTTGGTGGTGGGTGCTGCGTGGATCAGTCGTTGTAGCGGAGGTGCGTGAACTGTTGGGAACTCGCATCCTCAGTAGAGCCGTCCTGCTCAATATCGGAGAACATGCAGTCATCCGCCTGCGCTGCTCCCTTGACCCCGTAGACCTTCAAGTTTTCGTCGATGTCATCACCGTTGTGGGGATGAATGATCACATGGCCGTCCTTGAAGAGGAAGCAAAACGCGTCTGCAGTCTGGCCGCTATGGTTGGTCTGGCTGGCATCGACGATGTCACCGGAAGTGTCCCGGGTTACCTGGTCGCCAGCGACGACCACATTTGGCCTTGCGTTCTTGTAGCCATCCGCCCATCCCTTGGTGTAATTGGAGGTGTCCACAGCACCCCATGTACGGTTGTAGCTGCACTGGATGAGGGTGGTTGACGCACTTTCGGTCGAACTCGGGCAGACGAACACCTTCGGGTCCGGAATCTCCCCGTCACCGCCGTCGTAGAGGCCAACCGCATTGGCTCCGGTTCCTTCGGTGTTGTGGCCGCCCATGGGACCTTCAATCGGGAACTTCTGGCCGTAGTTGGTGCCGTACAGCGCGAGGCCCGTACCGATCTGCTTCAGATTATTTACGCATTTAGTACGGTTGGCTTGCTCGCGGGCGCGCTGCAGGGCGGGCAGGAGAAGACCTGCCAGAATCGCGATGATCGCGATGACGACCAGCAGTTCCACCAGGGTGAAACCGCGTCTCTCGGTTTGCATGTCGCTGTCTCCTTTGTGTTCTCCACAATCCCGGGACTTCCCTTGGCCCTGGTTCCCGCCACCAACGGGAACCCTTCACCCAAACCATACGATCCCTAACGTGCCCTGTCAACAGAATGTTAGAGGCGGGTATCCGGATCCGAAGCCGCGCCACGACCGGATTGGTCGCGGAAGTCGCAACCGCTGGCGAGGAATCAGGTTGCGATTCTTTTTCGCAGCCGTCACAACTTGTTCGAACGCAGGCATTAACAGAATCTTCCGTTCTGTGGGTTTCGTGTCGGCCCATGGCCCGGTTCGCAGCAAAACCGGGACAACCGATCCGGGAGAAGAAGCGGAAACGTTGAGCGAAAAGAAAAAGCCGCCCGGTCAGCGCGACCGGACGGCCTGTTTGCGTAGAGCGGTTCGGGTGCGGAACGGCCCTGGCCGAAATACGGTTCAGCGAAGCGGTGGCACGGCCATCTTGGCCGTGAAATCATGGGCTGGAAGCCCATGCCACGGCGCACCGGTAGTCTTTACCGAACCGTATTGGCCCTAACCGTCCTGCTCGGCCATCTTGGCGATGAGGTCGACAACGCGGTTGGAGTAACCCCACTCGTTGTCGTACCAGCTCATGATCTTCGCCATCTTGTCGCCCATCATCTGCGTGCTGAGCCCGTCGAAGATGGAGCTGTGCGGGTCGTGGATGATGTCGCTGCTGACGATGGGGTCTTCCGTGTAGCTGAGGATCCCCTTCATCGGGCCTTCGGCAGCCTTCTTCATCGCGGCGTTGATGGTCTTCTCGTCGGCGCCCTTCTTGAGGGTGACCGTGAGGTCGACCAGCGAGCCGGTGATGACGGGCACCCGCAGGGCGCCGCCGTTCAGCTTGCCGTTGAGATCCTTGATCACCTTGCCGACGGCCTTCGCGGCGCCGGTGGTGGTGGGGATGATGTTGTAGCTCGCGGCGCGGGCGCGGCGCAGATCGCTGTGGATCTGGTCGGCGGTGCGCTGGTCGTTGGTGAAGGCGTGGACCGTGGTCATGAGGCCCGCTTCGATGCCGTACTCGTCGTTGAGCACCTTCGCGACCGGCGCGAGGCAGTTGGTGGTGCAGGAGGCGTTGGAGACGGTCTTGGCCGCGGGGGTGAGGTCGCTGTCGTTCACGCCCAGGACGACGGTGGCGTCGATCTCGTCCTTGGCCGGCACGGTCAGCACCACGCGCTTGGCGCCGGCTTCGATGTGGCTGTCGTAGCCGGGCTTGCCGTCCTTGGCCTTGGCGCGGAAGACGCCGGTGGCCTCGACCACGTAGTCGACGCCGAGGTCTTTCCAGGGCAGCTCGGCCGGGTTCTTCACCTCGCTGACGGGGATCTTCTGGCCGTTGACGATGAGGTTCTTGTCGTCGCTGTCCACGGAGCCGGGGAAGCGGCCGTGCGCGGTGTCGTACTTCAGCAGGTGCGCGAGCGTCTTGTTGTCGGAAAGGTCGTTGATGCCCTTCACCTCGAACCCGCCGCGTTCCATCATGATGGTGAAGACCAGCTTGCCGATGCGGCCGAAGCCATTGATGCCTACCGTAATCGCCATGTTCGGTTCTCCTTTTTCGGTCCAAAACGAGGGCAAAAGGGACGACGTTCCCGGATTCCTGAACTGCGGTACCAACCCAGCCGGTCCGCGGGGGCGCTGGCGCCCCGCCGCAGACCGTAAGGAAGGTGCATTATGGGCCGGAGTCGACGCCTGTCAAGGCTTTTCGTGCCGGCAGTCGGGCGGGATACGGGGGCGGCCCGTCGTACACCTCGGCTGTCGCCACGGGGTGTCGGTGTGGCGGGCTGAGCGGCGTTGGTCGGGAGTCCGCTTTTGATCGCGCAGGCGGGCGACTCAGGACGCGTCCTTACGGTTCGCGGGTGTCGCCGGCTCCAGTCTGAGATCGTCCGGACCGTTTCGTTTCCGGAAGCGCGCTGCTCTCCCGGTGATTGCGGCAGCGCGTGTTTGTCAGCCGCTGGTGCCGGTCGTGTCGCGTGGGCCGTGGAAGCCGGGGCCGCCGGCGGCGACGTAGCCGTGGCTTGCGCCGGACGTTTCGGGCGAAACCCAGAACGCATAGAGGCTGCCGCTGGCGAGCGTGAAGCGGATCCGTACCGGCCGGCCGGCGAGTGCGGCGAGGTCCTGCCCGTGCGTCCAGTCGAGGCGCACGCAGGTCCGGTCGCCGGTGAAGGGGACGGACTGCTCCCGCGCAAACGGTGCGATCACCTCTCCGCTCTCGTCGAGCAGTTCGGCGCGCAGGGCCCCGCCCGGCCGGACGTCGGCGTTGACGAAGAGGTGCCTGCCGCTGAAGGTGATCGGCCGGGTGGTCACGGAGCCCTCCGTGTCGCCGGCGGTCATGGACGCGAAGCCGTCGCGGCGCAGCGTGGCGATGCCGGTGCTGCCGTTGCAGTAGACGGCGCCGGCGTCGTTCGGTGCGTCGCCGTCGGGGCGCCCCATGAAGCCGCTGTAGTAGAACCAGAGTTCGTCGCCCATGATGAGGCAGATGCCGCCGACCGACTGCACGTAGCCGCGATCCCAGATGCCCGGCCTGCGACTGGCGGGAATGAAGGCGCGTCGGTCGGGCCGGTGCCAGTGGAACCCGTCCCGGCTGAAGGCGGTCTTGAGTTCGGTGGTCTTCGGATGGCCTTCGGCTTCGCAGACGTTGTTTTCCGGCCCGAGGTGGATTTCAAAAAGGCCCAGCAGAATGCTTTCGTACGCCACGGCATTCAGGTTGTAGAGCTGCGGCGGAAAGCCGATGTCCGGATCGGGCAGGTCCAGGTGGTCGGCCCCGCACCAGTAGACGAGTTCGCCGTCGTCCCAGCGGGCGCCGGCCAGGAAGTCGCTGTGCTCGCGGTACTGCCGGGCGCGGCCGCGGGCGAGGCCGGCGCGGATGCTGTAGACCCACTGCTTCCGGAACGGATTGTAAAACATGGTGCTGCGGTCCTCTACCGGTCCGGTTTTGACCGGCTCGGTCCAGTGGATCCCGTCGGCGGACACCAGGCTGTTGCCCGGCGCGCGGTGGCCGCCGGCGGCGTGGTTGGACTCGCGATGAAACAGCTTGTAGCGTTGGGACGGGTCGTCGGATTCCAGGTCGAGCACTACGGCGCCGGAGTCTCCGACCAGCTGCGGCACGATCTGGTTGGTGGGCGGGGTGAGGTCCAGCGCCGGGCGCTGCCAGTGGATCCCGTCTTCGCTGGTCGCGTAGGCCAGGGCGCCGGTCCAGCCGGCCTCGTACCACATCTTGAAGACCCCCTCGGCCGGGTCCCACCAGACGCCGCCGTCCTTGGGCGCGGCGCAGGGCAGGCGTTGCCACGTCTCGGGGATGGGGGCGTCCGGGCGCCAGGGCAGGGGGCCTTCGGTTTCCAGTTGCGTTTCCGGGCGCAGGATCGGGTTGTCCTCGCGTTTCCGCGCCAGGTGAAAGACGCGCTCAAGCGTCGTGTCGGCAATCAGGAAGTCGTCCACGAAGAGCTGCCGGCCTATGGCAACGGGGATCACTTCCGGCGGCTGGTCGAGGTAGGGCGCCGGCATGGGGTCGGTGGATTCCGGCCCCAGGTGGCGCGGCGGCCATTCGTCCGGCAAACGGATGCCGTTGTACAGCGTCTCAGCCATCGGTTGCTCCCTTTTCGCTGCCGAAAAAAGGCCCTTCCCCGGTCAGGGAAGGGCCTTTTCCAGACTGGTACCCCGGAGAGGAATCGAACCCCTGTCTACGGCTCCGGAGGCCGCCGCACTATCCGCTGTGCTACCGGGGCGAGGCAGGGCAGCTTCGGCAGCCGGTCGTCCGCATGGGGCGGCAAACCGGCATCCGCAAGGTGCCCGAACGCGTAGGGAATCTTACCATCCGCCGACGGTTCGTCAAGCCTGCGTTGACGAGTTTCGTGTCGCCGCTGCGTTGCGGGTGTCTGCGGCAGGCAGCAGAACGGGCCCGGCGCAGAGCCGGGGAGGAGTCTGGGGTCCGGCAGGGGCGCTGGACTTGTGTGGGCGGAATGCGGCGGCACGGCTGCCGTCGGTCCGGCATCGCAAGCGTTCGGCAGTCTGCCGGGGTGCGGCCGGCCATTGCCGCCGGGGTCGTGGCTTGACAGGGGGCGTTCGGCCCGCTTGAATGCGTTCTTACGGGGCGGGGCGGGGCGGTGCAGGCCGTCCGGCGCAGTCTTTGCGAACGTACACCACCGGGAGCCGGAGCCGATGGAGCGGACCGAGACCACCGTTGCCTCCCCCTGGATCCCCCTGGCGACGCGGCGGTTTGCGCGGCGTGAGGTCGATCCCACCAATCTCTACATCATCGGCGGGCTGGTGCTCCTCCTGGTGGTGCTGCTGGCGGCCCGCAAGATCATCAGCATGCACGAGGAAGAGAAGCGCCGGCGCGCCTACTGGCGGCACATTCGCGATGTCTGCCGCGAGCGGGGCCTTGGACGGGACGCCGCCAACCGCTTCATCCGTCGCCTCCGCCTCCTGGAGGTGCGCAATCCCGAGCACGCGGTCAGCAGCCTCGGCGCGTTCGAACATCTTGTCGCGGATGGGCTTGCGAAAGCCGAGGGGCAGGCCTTCTGCGCCGAGGTCCGGCGCGCCCTTTTTCAGAATCCGGCCAGCAGCGGGGCGCATCCCGTTGTCGCCCGTGACGGAGCGGTTGCCGAGCTGGAAGCGCTCATGCCGGACCTTCTGGATCTGCCCGACCGCGGTGAGACGGAAGATGCGGAGGCCGAGGACGTCCCGGATGTCGCTGCGCCGACGGCGGCTGCGGGCGCGCCTGTCCGGCCGCCGTCCCCCCTCGACCCTGACCCCGGCCCCAGGCCGGAACCGGGGGGCGGGGCGCCTCCGGAAGCACCGCCCCCCGCCCAAGCAGCGGCCCGGGCGCCGCGTGCTTCCGTAAAGGAGGAGGAGAGCGAAACCACCACCCGCATCCTGGAAGCGACCGAGACGCTGCGCCTCTGGCCCGCGCCGCACGGTCCCATCGCCACCGCCGCCGTCCTGGCGGTGGAAGCGACCGACCTGCTGGTCATGCTCACCTCCGACGGAATGCCGATGCCCGAGATCGGCGCAACGCTGCAGGGCGCGCTGGTCCGCGGCAAGGTCGCCTGCGGCTTTCAGTCGGAGGTAAGCGGCGTGGCCGGCGGGGTGGAGCCGGTCTTCCGCTTGTCCCATGCGCGCATGCGGGTCGAGGCGCTGCGCCGGCCCTTTGCCCCGGGGCGCTGGAAAGCGCTGGTTGAGCTGCATCCCCTTTCTCCGCGCGATCTTGCGTTTGCGGCGTCCAGCCTGGATCCGCCGCCCGATCCCGATCCGCCCATCCGCGCGGTCCTGCGGGACTGCACGGTGGCCGGCTGCGCGTTCGAAACCACCGAGGTGGATCCGTCCTTTGAGGTCGGCGCATTTGTCCGCTTCGCGCTCCCGCTGGGCGACCATGCCGCCGACCCGCAGGTGGTGGTGCGGATCGAGCGGGTCGGTCACGGCGGGGTGCGCGGCGACCGGCAGTCGTATTTTCTGCACGGTACCTTTGCGGGCCTGCCGGACGCGGTGCGCGACCGCATTTTCCGCGGGGTGCTGCAGCACACGGGGCAGGCCTGATGCGGTGCGCCTGTGCCGAAAGCCCGGTCTGCCCGGCGGCAAGGGGAGGAACGAATCGATGACCGCTTCGCGGCCCAACCCGTCTCAGTCCCCTGAGCCGGATGAAGCCTCCCCACCGCCCGCAGAGCCGGTTCGGACCCCGCGCCGCCGGCCGGAGCTTCCGGCGCTGGTGCTTCTCATCGCGGGGGGGCTTCTGATCGCTGTCCTGCTCGGACGGCTCGGCGGGCCGGGGGTCTACAGCAACGATCCGGCCGGGACCGCTGTCCTGGGGCCGATTGTCCTGCGGGCGACCGTTGTGGCGCCGCCGGAGGGCGGCGTGGACCCCGAGGCCGCCTTTGCCAGAGCGGTTGCCGAGGTCCGCCGCCTCAACGATCTCCTCAGTCGATACCAGGAGGAGAGCGAGGTCCTTCGCATCAACGCGGCCGGGCCCGAAACCTGGACCGATGTCTCCCCCGTCACCTGGCGGGTGCTGGTCGAGGCGATGCGCTACCACCGCCTGAGCGACGGCGCGTTCGATGTGACGGTCGGACCGCTCGTGACCTACTACAAGCCGCTCATGAAGGCCGAAGCGGAGGGCGAGCCGGTCCGGGTGTTTCCCGGCGAGGCCTGGATTCGGAGCGCGCTCGAACGGGTGGGCAGTCGTCATGTCCGTCTGGACGAGGACCGGCGCCGTGTGCGCCTGGACCGCGACGGCATGGCGCTCGACTTCGGCGCGATTGCCAAGGGGTACGCGGTTGATCGTGCCATCGAGGTCCTCCAGGCGGAGGGCATTCGCGACGCCTACGTCGAGATCGGCGGCGAGGTGCGCACCATCGGCCGGCACCCGGAGGGCCGGCCGTGGCGGATCCGGGTGCAGGACCCCCGGCGGCCGGGGGATCGTGCCGCCCCGGGGCTCGCCGTCATCGAAACCACCGACCGCGCCGTGGCGACCAGTGGGAATTACGAGCAGTTCTTCGCCTTCGAGGATCGCCGGTACAGCCACATCGTCGACCCGCGGACCGGTCTTCCCGTCGCCAACGACCTGGTCGGCGTCACCGTACTTGCCCCCACCTGCCTGCAGGCCGATGCGCTCGCGACCGCGCTCTCCGTGCTCGGGATGGATGCGGGACGGAAGCTCCTGGACCTCTTCCCGGACGTGGAGGCCCGGTTCCAGGTCCAGTCGGCCGCGGGGGAGGTGCGCGTTTTCCGACACCCCGGGGAAGAGCCGCCGGGGAGCGGCGGTTCGGGTCGATAGCCGGGCCTGCGCCGGTCGTTCGGAATCGGAACGGGTTGCGGGTCAAGATGTTGCGCAGGCAAAAGGCTTGGGCGAAAGGCTTGCACCCCGGCCCGGGGGCGCTACAATGGGCCTGATCGATGGTGTGCAGCGCACGCGTGCGGACTGCCGCACGAGGCCTGCGCCAGCGGAGAGAACGGTATGTTGCCGGCCCAACCCGTGGGCCTTCGCCTGGAGGGCCGCCGCGTCCTCCCGGTCGGCGGGGCGGCGGTGGCGCCGCGCAAGGCGCGCACGCCCCCCGACCCCGCCGCCCTGCTCCGGCGGGTCCCACCGCACGGCCGGCCCGCGCGCCCGCCCCCCGCTGCGGCCGGGGTGTCGC
>CAZKKD010000187.1:0-7885 GCA_964553265.1 uncultured Planctomycetales bacterium
CCACGCGCTTTCCGACCCGGACGTCCTGCTCCTCGGGGAGGACATCGCCGACTACGGCGGCGCGTTCCGCGTGACGCGCGACCTCTGGCAGTGCGTCGGCGGCGACCGGGTGCGCAACACCCCGATCAGCGAGAGCGCCATCGTCGGCTGCGCGCTCGGGGCGGCCATGGAGGGGCTCCGCCCGGTGGCGGAGATCATGTTCATGGACTTCCTGCTGCTCGCCCTCGACCAGCTCGTCAACCACGCCGCGAAGTTCCCCCGCCTCCACGACGGCCAGATGCGCGTGCCGCTGACGGTGCGCACCCCGGCGGGCGGGCGGCGGGGCTACGGCGCCACGCACAGCCAGTGCTTCGAGTCGATGCTGCTCTCGGCGCCGGACCTGAAGGTCTTCTGTCCCGCCGACGTGCAGGACGCGTGGGACCTCCTCACCGCCGCCATCGCCGACGACGGTCCGGTGGTGGTGGTTGAGCACAAGCTGCTCTACGGCCAGCGCGGCCGGCTGGACCCCGGCGCGGCGCCGCTCGCCCCCGGCAAGGCGCGGATTCTCCGGCCCGGCGCCGACCTCACCATCGTCGCGTTCAGCCACATGACCACGCTCGCGCTCGAGGCCGCCGACGCGCTCGCCGACGCCGGCGTCTCCGCCGAGGTCATCGACCTGCGCACCCTCGCCCCGCTCGACCTCGACACCGTTACCGAGAGCGCTGCCCGCACCATGCGCCTCATCGTCGCGGAGGAAGGCCACCGCACCGGCGGCGTCGGGGCCGAGATCGCCGCCCGCATCCAGGAGAGCGCCTTCGGCTACCTCGACGCCCCCATCCTCCGCGTCGCGGCGCGGGACGTCCCCGTCCCGACCGAGGAACTGCTCGAGCGCGCCGTCCTCCCGCAGGTGGAGGATCTGCTCACCGCCGCCCAGCAACTTCTCAATCCGTAAGTACGGCGCCCCGCAAGTTGGCGACCATTCCCTCTCCCGCGGGGGAGAGGAAGATACTCGCCTGGCGAATCTGTTCATCTACTTGCGGGGCGCTGTGCCAGGCTGTCAGCCATCCCCGCGCCGCCCAACAAACGAAACAAAAAGATCGGGGCATCCATAAAACTTCACCCGTGGCCTATCTTGTGGATACGGAGGAAGTTGTGTCCTATCTGGCAGTCAGATCGAGGTGTTGCGAAAAGAACTTTTTTGACAGAGGCTTGATCGTGAAGTACTGTTCACCTTGTCAGGAGACGCCAAACCAAGGAGTGAGCGCCCTGACGCCCGCATGATGAGGCGGAGGCTTCGGCCTCCGCCTCGACTAATGTACGGGCTGCGTTTTCCGGAATGCGTCCGCCCGCCAGGGCGGGCGTGCCCCCCTCGGGAAACGTCCCCGCACTGCCTGCAGGAAGTTCAGAAACCGGACCCCACGGGACCAGCCGGCACGTCTGCAGAAGACGCGTCGGGCCGGTTGACCGCTTCGGTCAGCGGAGCGGAGAGCATCGCCAGGAAGGCGTCGAACCCCTCGGGGATGTGGTGTTCGCGGTAGCGGACCACCCCGTCCGCGTCGATGCCGACCACGAGCGGGATGCCGTGGACCGCATAGGCCTGCGCAACCGCACCGTCCGCATCCAGCAGAACGTCGTAATTGACCTTCCGCTCTTCGATGAAGCGGTGCACCACCTCGCTGGCCTGACGGTAATTCACGCCCAGCACGCGCACGCGCCCGGCCGCGGCCGTTTCGGCCAGCCGCTTCACGCTCGGCACCTCGGCCATGCAACTCGGGCACCATGTCGCGAAGAAGACCAGGACCACGCCGCGCTGCCCCCGCTGGTCCGCCAGCGAAAACGACTCGCCGTCCTGCGTTGTCAACGTGAAGGCCGGCGCCGACTGTCCCGGTTCGGTGCCGAGCGGGGGGCGTTCGACGTCCGCGTCCGGGGCCGCTGCTGCCGCAACCGGCTCGCGGTCCGCAACGGGCCCCGCAGTCGTCCGGGACGCCTGTCCGGACGATGCCGCGGAAGGAGGCCTTTCTTCGGTCGGCTCCAGCGAAACCAGCATCCGGCCGAGCGGGTCGAATCCCGTCACCGCGCCTGCATGGAGAAGCAGGAGCCCGGCGCCGAAGAGGATGAGCAGCGCAAAGCCCTTCTTCATGCCGTTCAGCCACGCGCCGGACTTTGGCAGTCGGGTAAGGAATCCGGCAAAGACGCCGCTCAGGACAATCAGCGCCCCCTGCCCCAGGCCGAAGACGAAGAGCTTCAGCCCGCCCGACAGCGCCTGGCCCGCATAGCCGGCCGTCGTCTCGGCCCCCTCCAGTGTCGCGACGACGAAGGCAATGACGGCGAAGAGGATCGGCCCCGTGCAGGGGCCCACCACCAGCCCGCTCACCGCGCCGGTGACGAATGCGCCCGCCACGCCCTTGCGCCGCTCCCCGCCCTGGAGGCGGCCGAGATACGCAAGCGTGGGAAAGGAGAAGACGTCCAGCAGAAAGAGCGCCATCAGGACGAAGAAGAGCGCAATCCCCGCCAGTGCCGGGCCCGAGCCCATCACCGCGCCGAACGTCATCCCCATGGCCGCAAAGACGACGCCGAGAATCGCATAGACGCTGGCCAGCCCCAGCACGAGCGCCAGACTGAGGCCGAGCGCAACGCCCCGGCGGCCATTCGACGCTGCGCCGATGTAACCGACCGTAATCGGGATGACCGGGTAGGTGCAGGGCGTGAAACTGGCCAGTACGCCGACCCCCAAAAGCAGCGGGTAGACCAGGAGCGACCCAGACGCCAGCGCACTTTCCAGCATGGACTGCAGGTTCTCAAGCATGGCTCACCCTCCCCCGCGTCCCTGCCGGCGCCGTCCGCCCGCAGCGCATTCACCGGTTACTCGGCTTTCGGAAGCGCGCAGACACCGCCCACGCATCCGCCCCCCGCTTTCGCGACAGACATGACTGCGCCCGATCCGGCGTCGCTGTGTCCGTGGCCGTGCCGGTGCTTGTGTCCGTGCCCATGGCCCTTGCCCTGGCCCTTCTGCCCCGCCTTGGGGCAATGCGGGCAGTCGGTCTTGCCGTGCGGGCAGGTCGCGGGCGTTCCGGCCCCGTCCTTCTTCGTCTCGGCGGGCACGTCGGCCAATGTCACGCCTTCGGCTTCCAGCTTCTCGACGACCTTGGCCGGATCTTTCTTAATCTCGGCGATGCAGCCGGCGCAGCAGACGTAGATGCGCTTGCCGTCATGGTCGACATAGAGCTTCTTGTTGATCGGTGCGCCCATGTCCGGGCAGGGGGTCTGGGGTTGCCCTGCGGCCGCTTCCTGCTGTTTTCCGGCCGCCGGCGCTTCGGCCAGGCTGACGCCTTGGGCTGCGAGCTGGTCGATGTACTTCTGCGGCTGCTTCTTCACCGCGGCCACACAGCCCGGACAGCAGACATAGATGCGTTTTCCGTTCGCATCCACGTGCAGGTCCTTGTTGATGGGCTCCCCCGTGATGGGGCAGGTGGTCTGCGCTTTCGTCTCCTTGCCTTCGGTCTCGTCGGCATAGACGGTGGCCGACGCGGCAATCGCGAATACGGCAAGCAACCCACACGCGTAGAGCAGAATCTTCGTCATGGTCTTCATGGCTGTCCCCTCCTGAATGCACCTGTTTGCGGCAACAACAGCGCCACAACAGAGCAGCGCAAAACATGAACTCAATAGTAATGTATGCAATCGGCGTGCCAGCCCTTCTCTGCACAGATGCGTGAATCCGGGACGGCTGCAGCCCCCCGCAGCCCCCATCAAGCGGTATCCCCCCAACCCGCAACCGCTTTTGCGATTGGGACACCCAGGATTTGAGACAGGTGATACAGGTCTGTGCCTGGCAGGTGTCCCAAAAAAAACACGCCGGCTCCGGGGAAAGTCCCGGTGCCGGCGCGTGAGTGACTGCGCAAAGCAGCGTTCGCTGCTAGAGGATATACTTCTTGTTGCCGGGCTTGCGGTGTTCGATGGCCTTGGCTTCCTTCTGGTAGCCGTCGCGCCCCATGAGTGCGTAGGTGGCCACCTTGCCGGCCTCGACGCCGGGCTGGTCGAACGCGTCGATGTCGTACAGTTCGCCCGCGTAGGCGGTCGCGACCTCGAAGAGGAAGAAGAGCTGGCCGAGCGACTTGGCGTCGAGCTTCGGCAGCATGACGGTCAGGTTCATCCGGTCCGCATCGGTGAGCGCAATCTGCGTCGCGACCCGCTCGGCGTCGATGAGCTTGTTGAAGCTCTGTCCGCCGAGGTAGCCCATGCCGCCCACCTCCTCGAAGACCCTGGGAATGGGGAGCTTGGTCTCGAACTTCTCGACGCCGATGAAGGTGGTGATCTTGTCGTACGGCCCCTCGCGGTAGAGCTGCACCTGGCTGTGCTGATCGGTAGCGCCGAGCGCCTTGAGGGGCGTGGGACCGACGTTGACGGTCTTGCCCTTGCGGTTCTTCGCCTTGCCGAGGCTTTCGGCCCAGAGCTGGCTGTACCAGTCGGCCACGTCCTTCAGGCCGGAGGCGTAGGGCATCATGACGCTGAGCGGCGCCTTGAGCTTGGTGTCGGCAAGGTATTGCACCGCCGCGTACAAGGCGGCGGGATTCTTGAAGAGGCTGGCGGTCTTGCAGCGTTCGTCCATCTGCGCCGCGCCGGCCAGGAGGCCGCGGACGTCCATGTTGCAGAGCGCCGCCGGCAGCATCCCCACCGGCGAGAGCACGCTGAAGCGCCCGCCCACCCCGTCCGGAATGACGTAGCTCTCCAGTTCCAGGCTGTCGGCGAGGGGCCGGAGGTGCCCCTTCTCCTGGTCGGTGATGGCGACGAGGTGCTTCTTCAGGTTCTTCTCGCCGAGGCAGCTTTCGATAAGCTCGTAGGCGAGCATGAACTGGCTCATGGTCTCGGCGGTGCTGCCGCTCTTGGAGATGACGATGAAGAGGGTCTTGTGCGGGTCGACCACGTCCTCGAAGAAGCGGGCCATGTAGACCGGGTCGATGTTGTCCAGGATGTGCAGGCGCGGCGCGCCCTTGCGCTGCTGGCGGTCGAGGAGGTTGTGGTACGGGTGCAGCAGCGCGCTCTGGAGCGCAATGGTGCCGAGGGCCGACCCGCCGATGCCGAGGACCACCACGTCCTCGTACTTCCCGCGCTTGCGCCGCGCGCTGGCGAGGATCCGCTTGATCTGGTCCTTCTCGTAGGGAAGGTCGAACCAGCCGGTCATCTCGGTCCCGCGCGCCTTCTGGACGGCCTTGATGGCGTCCTTGACGGCGGGCTCGAGCTTCTTCAGCCACTCTTCCTTGATGCCGTACTTGCCGACGGCGGCGTTGAGCACGTTGTTGAAATCGATGGTCAGGTCGGGCATGGCGTCGACTCCTTCATCCTCTCCCGCGGGCGCCCCGGCGCGATGCGGCGCCCGGGCTTCCGAAACGGCGCGGCCGCGGCGCCTCCGATCCGGAGCGCCCGGCGGCCTGGACCGCGGCTGAAAGCGTAACAGTCTACTCCAGAATCAGCGTTTCGTCCACCTTCATTTCCGGATCGATCTTCGCCCGGAGCTGTTCGGCGTCGAGGGCGAACCGGTAGGACAGCTCGATGGCGGCCTTCGGGGCGCCGTCGGCGTCCCGGGGGACGGTGACGCCGGCGGCCTCCAGCAGGCGGGCGGCGTAGTCGGACATGAGCGCGCGGGCCGACTCGACCGAGTCCACGCCGGTCGGGTTCTTGACCGGGGCGAACTCGTTCTCGCGGGCGACCTCCAGCGTCACGCTCCCGTCGGCCAGCGGCAGGGCGTCGAAGACGAAGGTCTCGAACTTCACCCCGTTGGGCTCGTCGGGCTTGACGGTCTCGCCGGATTCGTCCAGGCAGGGGACCTTCTTGATGGCGGTGTGCCACGGCAACTGCCCCGCCCCGCTGCCGACGCGGTCGACGAAATCGACGTCCAGCATGTGGATGGCGATCGAGCCCGCCCAGTACTTCAGCCGGCCCGCGTCGTCGCGCGCGTACATGTTTTTTTCGTCGAGGTCGCTGTACTCGACCACCGACAGCTTGCCGTCGCGGTAGCAGACCACGCCCACCTTCTCCTCGGGGCAGTTCTTCTCCAGGACCTTGCTCGACATCTCCGCGTCCGCCTGGATGTGGTGCCCCGCGAAGACGGGGTCGCAGATGGTGACCAGCGGGTTGTCGACCTGGAAGTAGCTGATGGTGTCGATGCCGCGGCGCTTCATGTCCGCGGTCGCGCCGCTCCGGGCGAGGGCGAAGAGGCTGCCGCCGTGGCCGTTGGGGCTCATCGCCAGGCGGCCCGGGGCCTCGAGGATCAGCTTCCCCGCAAAGTCCATCGCCGGGACCATCTCCTGCCGGAAGAACATGACGTCCTCCGGGCGCATGCCGAAGTAGCCGTCGGCGGCAAAGGCCTCGCGCGTGGCCTGGTCGTTCGCGTCGGAGGTCATCACGTACCAGGGGATGGCCACCCCGTAGCGGTCGGCGCGGGCGAGGATCTGCTCGGCGTGAATCCGGAAGAGCGTCCGCCCCGTCACCGGCCCGAACGGGAACGCCCCCTTCGGCCCGTCGAACCCGAGGCGCGTGCCCTGCCCGCCCGCGACCACGAAGGCGGCCAACCGGCCGGCCCGGAGCGCGTCTTCGCCCGCCGCGCGGGCGGCGTCGCGGGCGCGGCGGTCCTCGTCGGTCTCGGGGAGGCGGATGACCGGGGCCGGCTGCAGTTCGGCGTGGATAGCCTCGGCGGTCTGCTCCCCTTCATACTGGGCGCGGCGGGCAGCCACCCAGTCCAGGTCGATGCCGGCCAGCGCCTCGGCGAAGCCTTCGCGGGCCTCGCCCGAGAGGCTCTCCAGGTGGTCGATCAGGTGCCCCTGCCCCGCGTCGCGAAAGCGGTCGCGAAGCTCCTGTTCGGTCGGTGTGCTCATGCGTTCTCCCTCGCCAGGCTGCAGCCGTAACGGATCCGTCGCGTCGAACGGGGGATTGTAGCACGGGTTCGCAGTTTCGCCAGTCGAAAGGTTCTCCGGGGGCGACATTCGGTTCTCCCTCTCCCGGCGGGAGAGGGCCGGGGGGAGGGCGTCCGAACGTGAAAGTCCCCTCACCCTAACCCTCTCCCGGCGGGAGAGGGGAGCCCTTTTCGAACCGTCGCAGCCCGGTCCAGGTTGCAACGGTGAGAACTGAATGGCTCTGGCGTCCGAGGCGCCGGAAGCAGCCGAAAAACGCTTGCGACGCGACCGGCAATCGACTACAGTTTTCTGAGGGCAGCACTCAGAAGCTTTGATCAGAATTCGGGCAGGAGAACTGCACGATGTCCCACGCGAACTGCAAGCGAACAGCCCGTCCGTTCCGGCGCCGGGGCGGTTTTACCCTCGTGGAGCTTCTGGTGGTCATCGCCATCATCAGCATTCTGGCGGCGATGCTCCTGCCGGCGCTCGGCCGGGCGCTGAGCGCGGCGCAGACCGTGGCCTGCATCAACAACCTGAAGCAGTGGGGCCTCGGGTTCACCCTCTACGTCGACGACTTCGAGGGGTGCCTGCCGCGGACAGGCGATTACGACTACGCCAGCCACACGTGGGTCGGCCCCACCAAGAGCCAGGAAGGCTGGCCGTTCTGCATGCGGGAGACCTCCCTGCCCGACCTGGAGATCCTGCCGAATACGAACGATGTGCAGGACCCCGGCGGCATCGGCTTCTGCCCCGCGGCGTGGGACCGCTTCTGGAGCTACCCGGTCGAGGCCGGTTCGGTCGCGCGGGTGAAGGGCGACTAGGCCTGCATCGGCTATGGCGGCAACATGGCCTGGAGCAGCAACCTCGCCACCACCTTTCACGTCCAGGCCATCCAGCGGGCCGGCTTCCCGCTCATGCTCGATCTCGGCGTGAGTTCCGCCTTCGTCAAGAGCTGGGGGGTCGGGCTGAAGCTGACCTATGCCGACTGCCGCAAGGCCTTCTGTCGCAAGTGGTCG
>CAZKKD010000188.1:0-7880 GCA_964553265.1 uncultured Planctomycetales bacterium
CCACCTGGTGGCGGGTGTAGACCATCGCCTGGACGGCCACCTCGTGCGGGGTGCCCTTCATGCTGAACCCGCCGGTGCCGGTGTAGATGCCGCCGGTGTTCTCGCGCACGACCACGAAGTCGATGTCCTCGGGGCCCTTGTCCTTGAGCGGGCACTCCACGCCGGGGTAGAGCCGCACCGGGCGGAGGTTGATGTACTGGTCGAGCTCGAACCGCAGCCGCAGGAGAAGCCCCTTCTCCAGGATGCCCGGCTTCACCTCGGGGTGGCCGATGGCGCCCAGGAGGATGGCGTCCGCCTGGCGGAGCTCCTGGACGAAGCTGTCGGGGCAGATCTCGCCGGTGCGCAGATAGCGGTCACCGCCGACGTCGTGGGTCGTCAGCTCCAGGTCGAACCCGTGCCTGCCGGCCGCGGTCCGCAGCACCTTCACCGCCTCGGCGGTCACCTCCGGACCGGTGCCGTCCCCGGGGATGACCGCGATGTTGTAGCGCTTGCCCATGATCGTCTCCTCGTGCGTCGTGGCCGCGCCGGCGGCGTCCGTCCGCGCCGGCGGGGCGGGGTCCGTTCGTTGCGGGAAAGACCTGCCCGTCCTACGCCTCCCCGTCGGGCGGCGCGGCGAACGAGTAGCCGCAGGGCACGCTCGGGAGGAGCTGGTTGCGTTCGTTGATGCAGCGCTGGTCGAGCGGGAAGATGCGGCAGTTCTCCGGCCGGCGGTCGTGGATGCGGCAGGAGGTGCTGCCGTCCGCGTGGGTCACCAGCAGCGGGCAGCGGAAGAGCAGCTTGCAGCACGCGCCGCAGCGCTGGCACTCGCCGCGGCGGAGGGCCAGCTTGTCGCGGACGTGGCGCCTGCGGAACTGCCCGTTGGTGAAGCGGCGCACCTTCCCCACGCCCTGCTTCATGCGGCCCACCCCGTGGCGGACCCCCGACTTGAACCTGCGCAGCACGCGTACCATGCGATCGTCCGTTTCTGCTATTCGCCGGCGGTGCAGACCCGGTCGCGCCCTTCCTCCTTGGCGCGGTAGAGCGCCCGGTCGGACGCCTCCAGGAGTTCCCGGGCCGAGGCGGCGCCGTGCGAAACGGCGACGCCGAGCGAAATCGTAATGCGGATGCGGGAGCGGTCAAGGCTGAAGTGCGTCTCGGAGACGGCGCGGCGGAGCTTCTCGGCGGTCTCGCGGCCTTCGGCAAGGTCGCAGCGGGGGAGGAGGACCGCAAACTCCTCGCCCCCGTACCGGCCGACGAAGTCGCTGCCGCGGATCGTCTCCTTCAGCGTCTGCGCCAGGCCGCGCAGGACGCGGTCGCCGGCCGGGTGGCCGTGCTCGTCGTTGATGCCCTTGAAGCGGTCGGCGTCGATCATGACGAGGCAGAACACCTCCTGGTAGCGTTCCCAGCGGTTCCAGGCCTCGGCGAGGCGCTCGTCGAAGGCGGCGCGGTTGTGGATGCGCGTCAGCGGATCGATGCGCACCGCGGTCCGGAGCGATTCGATCTGCTCGCGCTGTTCGCGCAGCGTCTGCTGGGTGGAGGCCAGCTCGCCGCGGAGCGAGGCGTTGGCGGCGATGACGCGGTCGATCTCCTCCATGAGGGCGCCCTGGGCGTCGCGCACGCCGTCGATGTGGCTGATGTTGCTCACCTCCACGCGGCTGGCATTGAGGGTGGCGGCGGAGACGTCGGCGGCGGTGTCGGCGCGGTGGATGGCGTCCACGAGCCGCAGGAGCACCCCCCGCACAAGCTGGGCGGAGTCCTCGATCCGTTCCTCGCGACCCGTCCCGTCCACCTTCCCGGCCCCGCCGCCGGAGGCCCGGGCGGCGCGGTGGCGGAAGATCAGGACAATGGCGAGAACCGTCACCACGGCCACGCCGATAAGCACCTGCACTTCGATCGGCACTGCAACGCTCCTTGCCACGTCTCCGCTGAACGCGCGCCGGCACGCCACCCGCTCCGGGAAGCCGGGGGAATCCCAAGAGAATATGAAAGCACCGAGCCGTTGTCAAAGGGGGAGGAACCGGCCGGCGCGCCGCGCGGCAAGGCCGCCGGGGGCGCTACCAGCCCAGGTACTGGGGAATGCGCCAGGCGGCGACGGCGATGAAGATCAGGCAGAGCGCCGCGAAGAGGCCGTAGACGATGAACTTGGCATGGCGCTCGCGCCGGATCTGCATCTCGGACTTGGGCGCGTCGGGGTCGCGTTCGGAGCGGCGCGAGGCGCGGACGGTGGAGTTGCCGTTCCGGCGGCTGGTGCGGCGGGCAGCGCTTTCGCGCAGGCGGGCCGTCTGCGCGCTGGCCCGGACGCCGCCGTGCCCGGGCTGGAGCTCGGCCTCCCGCTCCGCCTCCGTCTCGAGGTAGTGCTGGGCCAGAATCTCCGGCGGATCGACCAGGTAATGATAGAGCGGGTTGTCCCGATCCACTTCGACGCGAATCTCGACCCCACCCCCCCCGGCGGTCGTCACCTCGATGTCGGCGTCGACCTCGACGAATTCCGCTTCCTCGCTGACGACGACGACGGCGCTCTCCGAGGCCGGCGTTTCCGCAAGGTCTGCAGTTCCTTCCGCATCCCCGGTCGTTCCCGCCGCACCCACGTCCTCGTCGTCTTCCTCCTCGTCTTCCTCTTCGTCTTCTTCCCCGTCGTCCTCGTCGGCGTCGACGTCGCCGTCGGCGAGGGCCACGGCGTCTTCTTCAGGGGGATCGTCGTCGACCGGTTCGGGCGCGTCGGCATCGTCCGCGCAGGCGGTGCAGCAGAGTTCGCCGGAGAGGGTTTCGGACGCGGCCCGGGGATCGGCAATGGCGGTGCCGCAGCGGGCACAGAGGGGCTGGATGCGGTCGCTCTCGTCGGACAGCTTGGCCGTGTCGACCTCGGCGAAGCCGTCGAAGTCGTTGCTGACCGGGCCGCCCCATTCCTCGTCGGTCATCGGCCTGCCTCGCATGGGATGCATACGGTCCGGCGTCCCGCCGCCGGTTCCTCCTTCACTATGTCCGGAAACGGCCCCAGCGTCAAGGCGTTTCCTGCGCCGCCGGTGCGGACAACGCGGCCGGCGTCCCGTCGGGGCCGGGCAGCGCCAGTCCGCGGCGCACCCGGTAGGCGGCTTCCAGGCGGCGCAGATCCTGCTCCACGGCGGCACGGATCCGCTCCTCCTCGGCGCGGCGGGCCTTGCCGCCCTGCAGATCGTCGGCCACGCGCAGCAGCGTTCCGGTCTCCACCCGCAGCGGAAAGCGGCGCGGCTGGCCGCGGCCCTTCGGCCAGCTCTCGAAGCTGCCGCCGATGTAGACCGGCAGCACCGGCGCGCCGGAGCGGACCGCCAGCATGCCGACCCCGCGCTTCACCGGTCCCATGCGGCCGGTTTCGGTGCGCGTCCCCTCGGGGAAGAGGGTGACGCAGGCGCCGGTCTCCAGCTTCGCACACATCGCCCGGAGCGCCGTGCGCGGGTCGCCGTCGCGGTCGAGCGGAAAGGCATTGAGCGCCCGGATGTACCAGCCGAAGAGCGGGTTGCCGAAGAGGCTCTCCCGCGCCATGAAGGCGATCACCCGGTCGAACGCGGCGCCCAGGATCGGCGGATCCAGGTAGGAGGCGTGGTTGCACGCCAGGATGACCGGCCCCTCCGCCGGCACGCGTTCCCGGCCGATCACCTCCAGGCCCCACAGCGCACCGTAGGCGATCCGGAGCCCCAGGCGCGTGGTCCAGTAGACGGGATAGTTCATGGCGGTCCGTTCCTTCGCACAGCGTCCCGCAAGTTGGCGAACATCCCCTCTCCCCATGGGAGAGGGTTCGGGTGAGGGAGACAAGAGGCTTCGCGGTCCATTTTCAGGGCGCCTCACCTCGTTTGCCCTCACCCCGGCCCTCTCCCAGGGGGAGAGGGAGAATTTCGCGCGTCCACTTTGTTCATCTGCGTGCGGGGCGCCGTACGTAAGGACGCGTCCGCGTCGGCGCGCACACGGGTCACGATGCGGTCGACCACCGCTTCGGGCGACAGGTCCGACGTATCGAGGTAGATCTGATCGTCCGTCCGCCGGAGCGGCCCCACCGCGCGCTCGCGGTCCGAGCGATCACGCGCTTCAATCTCGTCCGCGATGACGGCCAGGTCGGCCGGCTCGCCGGCGGCCGCCAGGTCCGCCTGCCGCCGGCGCGCGCGACAGGCGACCGAGGCGTCGAGGTAAAACTTCCACCGCGCGTGCGGCAGCACCACGGTGGTGATGTCGCGCCCCTCCATCACCACCTGGCGGTCCGCGGCCAGTTCCTGCTGCCGGCGGACAAGCTCGGTCCGCACCGGCGGGGCGGAAGCGGCGTACCGGGTGTTGCGGGTCACCTCGGCGGTACGGATGGCGGCGGAGACGTCTTCGCCGTCCAGGAGCAGGCGTGTCCCGGTGACGTCGAAGGCAATCGTGACCGCGCGCGCCACCCCGCCCATCGCCTCCGGGTCGTCCAGGGCCACCCCCCGCCGCAGCGCCGCCAGCGCCACCGCGCGGTACATCGCCCCGGTATCGACGTAAACAAACCCCAGCCGGTCCGCCACCGCGCGGGCCACCGTGCTCTTGCCGGCCCCGGCCGGTCCGTCCATGGCCACCGCGTCCACGCGCGTGTCCGTCATGCCAGTGCTCCCGTCACCCCGGGGCCGCTCCACTCTCAACCCTTCACGCCAAACCGGCCCGTAACGGGTCGAGGCGCTTTCCCTCTCCCCCTGGGAGAGGGTTGGGTGAGGGGCAACCTGCCCGCCCGGAGGCCCTCACCCCGGCCCTCTCCCGGCGGGAGAGGGAGAACGGCCCTATCCTGGGCCTCAACCCCGGCCGGAAACCCGGAACGCCCCCGGAGAAGGTTGATGTGCGCAACCAATGCACGGACCGCCGGTTACCACTTCGAATCCGGTTGGCGGGCCGCAACGGAACAAAAGCGGCGAAAGGCGCCGCCGCAAAGGTCGTAATGATCAGGGCGGAAGACCAGTTTCCCGGGCCGGCGCCCGGGCGCCGCAGCCACGGAAGGTTGACCCGCCATGATGGTCCAGTGCAAAGTCTGCAAGCGCATCCGCATCAACGGACGGTACCGCATGCCCTGGCCGGGCGAACTGGCCCCCCAGGTGAACCATACCTACTGCCCGCGCTGCGCGCGCACCACCCTGGCCGCGCTGCAACGGGGCGAACTGCCGGCCCATTACCAGCGCGCCGCCCGCGAAGCCGCTTCCTGACGCGACCGCCGCCACACCCTCCCGAACCTTCCGAAACGGTGCGTTCCTACGCCCGGTCGTCCGCGGCCGCGGTTCCGCCGGCGCTCTCGTCCGGGGCCGGCGCAGTGCTTCCGCCGCCGCCGGCCTGCTCCTGCAGCGCGCGGAGCTCCTCCCGCGCCTTGGCGATCAGCATCAGGTTTCGCCCGTAGACCAAGCAACCGAACGCCTGCCCCAGGATGATGGGCCAGGCCCGGATGCTGATGGCGTAGCTCAACAGCAGCAGACTCCCCACAATGCTCAGGTGCCAGAAGACCTTCGGCACGTAGGAGGTCCGGCGGCGCTCGCTGGCGATCCACTGCACCAGGAAGCGCGACGCAAAGACAATCTGCCCCACAAAGCCAATGGCCAGCATGAGGAGCGACCGCTGCTCCTTCACCGGTTCGCCGCAGTTCGGGCAGACCCGGACGGGGTTGAGAAAGCGCTTCAGCCGCGCGCCGAAGCCCGGATCGGCATCAGCAGCGGCGTCTTCGGCGCCGGCAGCCAGGGCCGTCTCCGCCGGCGTCACCGTCAGGCGCGCCCCGGCGTCCCCCGGCGCGGCGCCCTCCTCCGCCACCAGCGGCGCAGCCGCGAGGATCAGCGCGGCAGCCAGGGCCCACGCGGCCGCGGCCCGCCGCCTGCGCAACGCCCCGGCATTCACTGGGCGTCCTCCGGCAGGCCGCGGCCCGCCTCGGCGGCGATGCGGTAGCCCCGGACGCGGCTCTTCATCCAGCGCACGCCGAAGAGGTCGTAGGTGCTGCGGAAGAGGCGGTTCCAGACCCCGTACTTGCTCTCGCCCTGCTCGCGGGGCCGGTGGTTGACCGGGATCTCGACCACGGAGGCGCCCTCCATCTTCAGGAGCGTCGGCAGAAAGCGGTGCGCCCCCCGGAAGAGATAGATCCGCTGCAGAAGTGCCGTCCGGTAGGCCTTCAGGCTGCAGCCGGTGTCGGTGATGGTCTCGCCGCTGATGCGGTTGCGCACGCGGTTGGCGATGCGGCTGCTGATCCGGCGGATCCAGGTGTCGTTGCGCTTCCGGCGCCAGCCGCAGACGCAGTCGACCCCGTCCATCCGCTCCAGGAGCTGCCGGATGTCGGCCGGATCGTTCTGCAGGTCGGCGTCGAGCGTCACCGTCACCTCGCCCCGCGCGGCGCGGAACCCCGCCGCCATCGCCGCGGACTGCCCGCAGTTGGTCGCGAAGTGGATGGCCCGGAACGCGGGCCGGCGGGCACAGATCCCGTCCAGCATCGCGCCGGAGCGGTCGGACGAGCAGTCGTCGACCAGGAGCACCTCGTACGGCACGCCGAGCGGGTCCAGCGCGGCGGCGAGCTCCGCCTCCAGGCGCGGCAGGCTCTCCTCCTCGTTGTAGACGGGGATGACCACCGAAACGCTGCGGACGGGAAGGGCGTCGGACGCGCTCACGGGGTCGCCTCCCCGCCCGGCCGCGGCGGCACGGGCAGCGCCTCGACCGCGACCCAGCGGATGGGCGGTTCGACCGGGACCACCGCCACCGGCCCAAAGAGCCGGTCGAACGCCACCGTCCCGATGCGCAGATCCGCGTCCCCCGCCTCGGCGGCGAAACGCGCCTGCACCGCGGCCTCGCCCGGCGCGCCGCCGGCATCCGCATGTTCCGATTCCACAATGGATTGCGCCAATTGAACCACCACGTGCCAGTCGCCCGTCTTCGGGTGGTCCTCGCGGTGGAGCACCGCCAGCGGGCGGTCCTTCCGGCCCGGCGGCTCGAGCCAGGGGTCGAGCGCACGCAAAAGCGTCCGGAACGTGGCTTTGCCGTGTCCGCTGACCCAGATCAGCCGGTCGAACGCGCGCCAGTCCTTCTCCTCCACCGCCATCACAAAGCGCTCGCCCGGTTGCAGATCGAGGAGACGGATCCGCAGATCGTACGGCCCGAGCAACCGTTGCACGTGGCGGTTGAGGTAGTAGCGGTAGATGGGCTGGCCGCCGAAGGCGTAGCTGTGCGGGGTCTCGCCCGGCCGCAGGTGCGGCGCAACGGTCTCGACGGTGAGACGGTTGGCCTTGTGGCGGTTGAGATCGGGCAGGAGCCAGACCCGCAACCCGAAGAACGCAACCGTGGCCAGCACCGTCGCGGCCACCAGCGCCATCCAGCGCCGCCGCGTGGCCGTCCACATCAGCGCCGCGCCGTAGACCACCGCCAGAAACGCCGCCGCCGCCGTCTCCGGGGCGTGGCCGGCGTACTTCTCCAGGTGATCCACCCGCGCGCAGAGGGGCCCGAACGCGAACGGGATCGCCAGCCCGATGACGAGCAGGAGCGCCCCGCACCCCTGCCCCAGCCGCCGCGCAACCGCCCCCGGCCAGGCCGCCGGCAGCGTACCGGTGCGCAGGCGCTCGAAGAGCCACGTCGCGCAGAGCGCCAGCGCCGGATAGATGGGGAGAATGTAATAGCTTTTTTTGCATTCCGGTACGCTGAAGTAGACCAGCGTCACCAGCGTCCAGACCACGAAGAAGCGCATCCCGTCCAGCGCCAGCGCCCCGCCGACGGCCGTCGCCGCAGCCTCCCGGCCCGTCGCCGCAGCGTCCAGGGGCGTTCCCACCCCGTCCGGACGCTGTGCCGCCGCGTCCGCAGCCGGTCCCGAGGCCGTCGCCGCCGCGCCCGCCCCCGTCCCCCCGCCGGCCCGCCCCCCCCCCCCGACCAGCCACGCCCCCCGCCCCAGCAGACCGCAACACACC
>CAZKKD010000189.1:0-7864 GCA_964553265.1 uncultured Planctomycetales bacterium
GGATCCTAAAAGAAATGGCCGCCGCGGGGCCCCCGTGGGCCGTGGCCTGTTTTCCCGCGCAACAGGCAGCCGAAAAGCACCTGAAAGCGTACTTGATACATGCAGGGGAAGCGCCGCCACACATCCATGATTTGCTGGCGCTTCTCACCTTGTGCACCAGAATGAAACCGGAACTGCAAGCGCTCGAAGAGGACTGCAACCTGCTGACGACCCATGCCGTCACCGGACGCTACCCCATGAATCTCATCGATGCGAACGAGGGCGTGGGGCGGCGGGCGGCGGAGGCGGCGGTGCGGGTGTGCGAGGCGGTGCGGGCGCTTCTGCCCGAAACGTAACGACCTGACGGGAGCGGACCATGCTCTTCTGGATCTCGCTGGCCGCAATGGCCGGCATCGGCATTCTGCTCGGCGTCGCCCTCGCCTGGGGGAGCCGCCGGTTCCACGTGGAGACCGACCCGCGCATCGACGCGGTGGAGGAGGCCCTCCCCGGCGTGAACTGCGGCGCCTGCGGCTATGCCGGCTGCGCGGGCTACGCCGAAGCGGTGGTGAACGACGGCGAATCGATGACCCTCTGCGCCCCCGGGGGCGCGGACACGGCCCATGCCATCGCAGAGGTAATGGGCGCGGAGGTGGACGCCGCGGAACCGAAGTTCGCCGTCACCTGCTGCCAGGGCGGAAGCGTGCCGTTCCGCTTCGACTACGCCGGCGTGGAGGACTGCCGCGCCGCGACCGTGGCGGGCCTCGCGGGGGGGCGCAAGGCCTGCACCTACGGCTGCCTCGGCTTCGGCACCTGCATGAAGGCCTGCCCCTTCGGCGCGATCACGATGAGCCCCGAACGCCTGCCCGTCGTCGACGAGACGAAGTGCACCGGCTGCGGCCGCTGCGTGGAGGCCTGCCCGCGCGACCTCAACCGCGTCGACCCGGAGAGCCGCACCGTCTTCGTCCTCTGCCAGGGCCACGACAAGGGCGCGGCCACCAACAAGATCTGCGACCACGGCTGCATCGCCTGCCGCAAGTGCGAAAAGGAATGCCCCTTCGACGCCATCCATGTCGTCGACAACCTCGCGGTCATCGACTACGAGAAGTGCAAGCTCTGCGGCAAATGTGTCAAGGTCTGCCCGAAGAACGTGATCGTCAACCTGCGCAAGCCCCGCCGCGAACGCAAGAAGGCACGCGAAGCGGCGGCCACCGGCAACGCGAACGAACGCGAAGCGGACGGGGCCAAGGCCGCACCGCCGTCCGGGCGGAACGAAGCGCAGACGGCGCCCGACAGAGCGGAGAACAGCTGATGCGCCCGCTCAATCTCTACATCGAAACGTCGGTCTTTGGATTCCTCTGGGACGACACGGAGCGGAACGCATCGAAGCGGGAAGCCACCGAGACGCTGTTTCAGCAGGTGGAAGAAGGCAAGCTCAACGGGTTCGTGTCGGAGATTACGGGTGCTGAGTTGGCGAGAATCCCCGACAAGGACCTGCGGGAAGCATTTCTGGAACGCTTCACCTCCCTGAGCCCCCTTTCGCCGCCGAAGCAAGAGGACCTGGAGCGTGCAGCGAACCTGCTCATCGCTGCGCGCATCGTCCCGGAAGGCTGGACCGAAGACGCACTTCATCTGGCCACGGTGCTGCTTTCTCCTATGCTTGACGCTCTGGTCACATGGAATTACAAGCATCTGGCCAACGAGGGAGCCAAGCGACTGGTTCGCTCTCTTGCTCTGCGAGAGGGATACCATGAAGCATTCGATATCGTCACTCCTCCGGAGGCAATTCTCTATGAGTAGCGGCCCCTTCCAAAACGGTGATTGGGTGGAAGAGACGTGGGCCATCAAGCGGGAGATGGAAGCTCACTTCTCGGGCGCAACGCTGCTGGAGCGAATCCAGGCTCTTCATGCCGAGGCGGAAGGCATCTGGGAACACGCCAGACAGCGCCAGCCGGCGACGCAGACGGGCGCAGCATCGGAAACGGACGCATGACGCACAAGACCTTTCCCGGCGGAGTGCATCCGCCGGATCGCAAGGAACTGAGCAAGGCCGCGGCGGTCGTCGACCTGCCGGCGCCCCAGACGCTGGTCGTTCCGCTGGCGCAGCACATCGGCCGGCCGGCGGCGGCGACGGTGAAGGTGACCGACCGGGTCCTGCGCGGCCAGCGGATCGGCGAGGCCCAGGGCTTCGTGAGCGCCCACGTCCACAGCCCCGTCAGCGGCACGGTGAAGCGCATCGTGGAGTGCAACACCCCCATCGGCGGCGCCTGCCAGGGGCTCCTCATCGAAAACGACGGCGAGGACACCTGGGCCGAGGGCTGCAACGTGGACGAAGACACCGCCGGCCTCGACGCCGAAGCGGTGCGCGCGCGCGTGGCCGACGCCGGCCTGGTGGGGCTCGGCGGGGCCGCCTTCCCGACGCACGTGAAGCTCTCGCCGCCGGAGACGAAGCCGATCGACGCGGTCCTCCTCAACGGCGTGGAGTGCGAGCCCTACCTCACCGCGGACTACCGCCTCATGCTGGAGAGCCCGGAGACGGTGCTCGAGGGGCTTCTCCTCGTGATGACGGCGGTGGGGTGCAGCCGCGGCGTCATCGGCATCGAAGCGAACAAGCCCGACGCCTTCGAGCGCTTCCGCGCCCTCTGCGCCGAGCGGAGCGGCGGCGGCCGGACGCTGGAGGCGGTGCTCCTGGAGGTGAAGTATCCCCAGGGCGGAGAGAAGCAGCTCATCCAGGCCGCGCTCGGCCGCGAGGTGCCCAGCGGCGGCCTGCCGATGGACGTGGGCGTGGTGGTGCAGAACGTCGGGACGGCGCACGCGGTCTACGAGGCCTGTCGCCGCCGCCGGCCGCTCACCGAGCGGATCGTCACCGTCAGCGGCGAGGGCGTGGACGCGCCGCAGAACCTGCGGGTCCGCGTCGGGACGCCGGTGCGCGCCCTTCTGGACGCGGCGGGCTACAGCCCCGAACGCACGCGGAAGCTGATCCTCGGCGGGCCGATGATGGGCAACGCCCACTTCGACCTCGACCTGCCGGTGACCAAGGGCGCCAGCGGCGTGCTGGCCCTCACCGGCGCGGACGACGGGGCCTACCGCGCCTGCATCCGCTGCGGACGGTGCGTGGAGTGCTGCCCGGCGCGGCTGATCCCGAGCGAGCTCTCGATCCTCGTCGAGTCGGGCCGCTTCGCCGACGCGGGCGACGCCAACCTGCTCGACTGCATCGAGTGCGGCGGCTGCACCTACGTCTGCCCGGCCCGCCGGCCCATCGTGCAGTGGATCCGCCTGGCGAAAGCCGAACTCCGCCGCGCCCAGCAGCGCGAGGCCGAAAAGCAGCGCGCCGAAGAAGCCGAAAAGGAACGCGCCGCCGCCGCGCTCGTGGCCGAGAAGGCGGCCGAAGCTGCCGGAGCGACCGGCGAAAGCGACGCGGACGCGGAGGACGACAAGGCCGCCGCCGATGACGGCGCGGCCGGGGGGGACGCATCATGAGCGACCGGCTGCTGGTCACACCCAGCCCGCACCTGAAGGCCGAGGAGGACATCGGCGAGATCATGAAGGGCGTCTGCATCGCCCTCCTGCCGGCGTTCGCCTTCGCGCTCTACCGCTTCGGCTACTGGTCCTGGGTGGTGACGATCCTGGCGGTGGGCGCGGCGGTGGCGACCGAGGCGGCCTGCCAGCGCCTGCGCCGCCGCCCGGTGACGGTGGACGACTGGAGCGCGGTCGTGACCGGGCTCCTCCTGGCCGCGGTGCTGCCGCCCAACGTGGCGTGGTACGTGCCGGTGATCGGCTCGGTCTTCGCCATCGGCGTCGGGAAGCAGTGCTTCGGCGGGCTGGGGGCGAATGTCTGGAACCCGGCGCTGCTGGGCCGGGCGTTCCTGCAGGCGGCCTTCCCCACCTGGATCAACAGCGGGCAGTGGCCGGCGGCGAAGCCGGAGACCTTTGTCGGCGCGATGGGCACCAGCGTCCGGGGCGCGTTCGGCGACCTGGTGGAACGCGCCGGGACGACCGGGGCGGACATCATCACCAGCGCCTCGCCGCTGGAGCAGCTCGCGAAGGCGAAGCAGCTTGCGGCGCTGCCCGCCGCCGACGGCGCGGCCGAGGCGGTCGGCGCGGCGGCGGCCGGGCTGCCGGAGATCTTCGTCCGCGACGGGGTGCTGCACGTCGCGCCGGGGCAGATCCTCGACGTCTTCCTCGGGAACACGGTGGGCTGCATCGGCGAGGTGAGCGCGCTGGCGCTGCTTTTGGGCGGACTCTACCTCCTGGCGCGGAACCTGATCGGCTGGCGGATTCCGCTCCTCTACATCGCCACGGTGGCGGTCCTCGGCTGGGCGCTCCCGGCGCCGTACATCAGCACGGAAGGCGGGGCGGCCTACACGCACTGGTTCACCGGCCCGGCGCTCCTGCACGTGGTGGGCGGGGGGCTCTTCATCGGGGCGTTCTTCATGGCGACCGACATGGTGACGAGCCCCATGACGCCGCGGGGCCAGACCCTCTTCGCCATCGGCTGCGGGGTGCTGACCGCGGTCATCCGCCTCTACGGCGGCTACCCCGAGGGGGTCTGCTACTCCATCCTCCTCATGAACACGGTGGTCCCGCTCATCGATGCCTGGACGCGCCCGCGCGTCTACGGCAAGACCCCGCGGGACTCCGCGACGACGTAGGCGGCCTTGGCGGTGCGTGCCGAATTCGACAGCGGCACTTTTCGGTTGGCAAGGGATTGAAACCACAGGACACAGATGATCCAGGTGCATCCGTGTCTTTCGGTTGTTTTTTTGCCGGCAGGCCACTTGATGCACATCGGCGGCCCGTGCACAGCGCCCGTTGCGCGTCGTCCAGAGGGAGAATGAACCCATGAGCCGATTCATCCGGTATCCGCTGGTGCTCGGGATCGTGGCCGCGGCGAGCGGGCTGGCGCTCTACGGCGTCTACGCCGGGACGCAGGCCGCGATGGAGCGGCAGGCGGCCGCATCGCGCCGGCAGGCGCTGGAGCGCATCTTCCTCGATGGTTTCGGCGCTACCGAGGAGGTGAAGGACGGCGAGGCCGTGCTCTATACCAAGGTCTGGAAGGAAGAGGCCGGCCCCGACGGCGCGCCGCCCGACACGCCGCCGACCTACTACGCCGTCGCCGGGTCGGCGGTGGGGTACAACGCCTCGACCCCGATCCGCCTGCTGGTGGGCTTCACCAACCCGAAGCCCGCGCCGCCGGAAGCGCAGGGCAAGAAAGGGCTGGCCCTCGTCGGCTGGAGCGTGCTCGAGAGCGAGGAGACGCCCGGCCTCGGCGAAAACATCAAGAACCAGAAGGCCGCCAACAGCCTGGCCGCCATCCTCACCGGCCAGGCGACCGAGCCGCCGAAGGACCGGCGGACCGACTTCCAGAAGCAGTTCGCCGACCCCGAGGCCGGCCGGGTCTACACCCCGGGGGAGATCGCGCTCGCGCAGAACGGCGGGCCCATCGACGCCATCACCGGCGCCACCATCACCAGCCGCGCAGTCGTGAACGCCATCAGGGACGCGGCCGACAACCTCCGCGAGGCCTGGGGCGAGGTGGACGGCGACGCCAGTACCGGCGCGACCCCGTACGAGTAAAGCCGCTGCGCGAACCGGGCTTTCCTCTCCCCATGCGGGAGGGGCAGGCTGCGCGGATTTCGCCGATCCGAACGCCCTCCCCCCGGCCCTCTCCCGGCGGGAGAGGGAGGGCCGGCGGAGCGACGGGGCGGACGGATTTCGGCGTTCGTCCCCGTTTCGGGGCGAATTCCCTGTACTCCCGGCGCGGGCTGGACGCTATACTACTGATAGAGCACGACAGAAGCGCGCCGGTCCGTGGCCGGAGCGCGGCGCCGCGTTTCCGCCGGCGTCCCCGGATCGCGCAAGCAGGAGACCCGCCCCCATGGCCCCGTTCGACCGCCGCCCCCGGCCCACCGGCTTCACCCTCACCGAACTCCTGGTGGTCATCGCCATCATTGCGATCCTGGCCGCGTTGCTCATGCCGTCCATCATCGAAGCGCAGAACCAGGGCCAGCGAACCAGTTGCATGAACAACCTGCGACAGCTTGGCATTGCCATCGAGTCCTACCGTGCCGATTACGAAGGAGATTATCCAAACTTCCTGAGCAGCATGTCCGTCTCAGAGTCTCCCGACTTGTTCGTGTGCCCCATTGACGGCGACATGGGGAAACAAGGATCCCGTCCGGACTGGATAACCGCAGCGGACCAATTCGCAGAAACCAACGATCTGAATCCCGCTGACTTCACTGATGTCGATGAATCTGATCTTAACGCTTACTTGGCCAATCAACTAGGAGGGGCAAGTGAACGCCGTTGCGAGGATTATCGAAAAGACTTGAAAGCAATTTCCGGGGATCGCGTGGTTGGCTCCAGCTACTTTTACGAGTTTTGCGGGGAAGTGGTTTCTTATCCCAACTCCTATGGGCTCGCAAGTGACGCTTCGTGGCGAGAAGCCAAGCAATATGAGATGAATACTTACACCGAGCAAGCACCTTACATTCCTGTTATTCGTTGCTTTTACCATGTTCCGGAACGATCTGACGGACAGCTCCGCGATGAAGACCAGCGTCGACCAAATGTTACTGCCCTTCGGGTGAACGGAAACGTTTCCGAATCATGGCCCGAGGTTTGGTACAAGGAATGATCAATGCCTCGTCAGCCAGAGAAACTGCTATGAAAGCTGAATACAATCGGGAAGAGGACGTGCTCATGCTGCACCTTTGCGACGATCCCGTGGATCACGCCGAGGAGACGGAGGGCATTATCCTCCACGTCTCCCGGGAGGACCGGCCGGTGCTTCTGGAGGTGCTGGACGCCAGCGACTTCCTGAGCCGCCTCTCGCGCTTGACGGCGCGCTGTCCGAGCCGCACCCCGGTTCCACTATGAGCCCGTAGGCCGGGCGAAGCCCGGCGAAGACGCAAGGGGCTCGGCCCGCCCGCGCCGGGCTTCGCCCGGCCTACGGGGCGTGGTCATGCCCGCGGGCCTGCGGCGCGCAGGTTTCGTTTCGTTCCCTCCCACCGGTTGCCCCCCTGCCGAAAGGGCTGCCATGCAGGCCGAAGAAGTCCGCGACAACCTGTTCTGGATTCATCCGCCGGACGGCGGCGAGGTGTATGTGCTGCGGACGGGCGACGGGCTGGCGCTCTTCGACACCGGGCTCCACCGCCACCGGGAGGGCGTGATCGCCGCGATGCGCGCGGCCGACCTGCCGCCGGAGTCGATCCGCCTGGCCTTCTGCACGCACCTGCACTGCGACCACGTCGGGTCGATGGGCTGGTGGCGCGAGCGCTTCGGCTTCACGGTCGTGGCCCACGCCGCGGCCGCGCCCCACATCGAGAGCGGCGACGTGGTCATCACCGGCACGAAGATCCCCCTCGCCGGCTTCGACGAGGACTTCCTCCCCTGCCCGGTCGACCGCGTCGTGCAGGGCGGCGAGACCCTCACCCTCGGCGAGCGCACCTTCGCGCTCGTCCACGCGCCCGGCCACACCGAGGGGAGCCTGCACATCCGCACCGGCGACCTGCTCTTCGTCGGCGACACCCTCTTCCGCCACGGCGGGATCGGCTGGATGGACGCGCACTGGGGCTCGAACCCCGCCGACTACGTCGAGACGCTGGAGCGGATGCGCCCCGACATCGGGCGCTTCGTCTGCGCGGGGCACATGCCGCCGTACGTCCTGGACGAGGTCCACATCGAGCGCGGCAAGGAGATCGCCGCCTTCTACATCCCCCTCGATCACGGCCTCGGCTACCCCCGCGCCCCGAGCCAGTACCCCGCCACCGACGGCTGACCCGGCTTGGCCGGAGCCCACTCCGTTCCCGCCGCTTCGCCACGGCACTGACACGGACGCAACGAACCGGACTCCCCTCTCCCCATGGGAGAGGGACAGGGTGAG
>CAZKKD010000190.1:0-7837 GCA_964553265.1 uncultured Planctomycetales bacterium
AGAAAAGAGGGACGCACACCCGATTCCCCCATTTTCTCGAAGCGGTGACGGGCCGGCAGGCCGGTCGCACCGGCTGCCCGAGTGCGTCCGCCGTGTCTTTCCCATGTCGACAGGCTGCCCTGCGTCGTGCGCGCCGTGCGTGAAGGGCGGGGCCACGGTTGCACGGCCGCAGGTGTGGCGGCTGCCGGGACGGCGCCCCCGTCGGCCAGGCGCCCGCCGGATTGCGCTTTGCCTGGCTGTCGCTCCGAAACGGATCGTTGCGAAGACTTTTTGTTGTTGCCTCTAAAAACTTGGCGAAAAGCGATTTAGGGAAATCTTGGGGCATTTCTTCTGTGCAGCGGCTTGACAAGTGACACGGTATCGTGTATGGTGGGGGCAGTTCCGGTGCGCACGGGCTGTGCGCGGTGGATGTGGCCGGGACGGGACGGTGTGGGCTCCGGTGACCGCCTCCGCGTGCTGTATTGCGGGGGCAGAGCCGCGGGCAGCGCCGGCCGGTCCCCTCGTGGAGGTCGCCGGAAGCGGAACCGTCCGGGTGTCGCGGGCAGGCTCCGGTTCGATCCTCACCGGCCGGGCTGTCCGTCGCCGGGCGCGCCGGGTGGTACAGGCGCGCCGCTGCCGCGGCGGGGCACCGCGCCCGGGAGGCTCGTCCGCAGTCCTGCCGCTATCCCCGGAGAGACGCTTCCGCGCCCGCCGGATCGTTCGCACGCCGAGCGATCCCCCCATGCAGGCGCGTTCCCGGACGGTGTGCGGTCCGCGCCGTCCGGAGAGGCTTGACACCGACCGCGCCGCTCCACCCCCGCCCATCCCGTGACGACGACGCACCCCGCTCCTTGACAATCGGAACAGACTCGCCCCCGGGATGCCGCGCGTCCCCGGGCGCCCGGTTCCCTCTCGGACCCGCGCCCGGGGCCGGGACCGTCCGCCGGCCGGTGCGGCGGCGGGCGATCCGCTCGCGGCCCCGTCGCCGCGGGCGCGGAAGCGCTTCTGCAACCGCTTGCGGGCACGCGGGTTGGCGAAGGAGTCCGCGCGCGTGTGCAAATGGCATGTGGTTTGCCTTGACAGGACGGCGGGTGGGCGGATAGGCTGAAGCGGTCCCGGTGAGGGGCGGCCGTCGCCCGGCGCCGCCTTCGGAATCGCGGTGCTGCGCGAAGCCTGTTCGACCATACGAAACGAGACGTATGCCATGACCGAATCCCACGCCGACCGGATCGCGACGCTGAAGCGTGAGCGGAACGCCGTCATCATGGCGCACAACTACTGCCGCGGCGAGGTGCAGGACGTTGCCGACATCGTGGGCGACAGCCTGGAGCTCGCGCGCAAGGCCGCGGACCTGGATGCGGCGGTCATCGTCTTCTGCGGCGTGCACTTCATGGCCGAGACGGCGGCGATCCTCTGCCCGGACAAGCAGGTGCTGATGCCCGACCGCAACGCGGGCTGCCCGATGGCGAACATGGCCACGGCCCGGGAGCTGGAGCAGATGAAGCGCAAGCACCCGGAAGCGACGGTGGTGACCTATGTCAACTCGTCGGCCGCGACCAAGGCGCTCTCGGACATCTGCTGCACGAGCTCCAACGCGCTCGCCATCGTGGAGGCCATCCCGGCGGACCGGGAGGTGATCTTCGTGCCGGACCGGAACCTGGGCGGCTGGGTGGCGGAGCAACTGGGCCGCGAGCTGATCCTCTGGGACGGGTGCTGCCCGACCCATGACCGCATCCGTCCCGAGCACGTGCGGGCGAAACAGGCCCTGTACCCCGACGCCGTGCTGGCCGCGCACCCCGAGTGCCCCGCCGCGGTGCGGCGCCTGGCGGACTACGTCGGCTCGACGAGCGGGATCCTCCGCTTCGCCCGCGAGACGGACGCAGCAACGGTGCTCGTCGCCACGGAGCACGGAATTCTCCACCGCCTGCAGAAGGAGAACCCGGAGAAGCGGTTCGTTCCCGCCTCGGAGGTGTCCGACTGCCCGGACATGAAGCTGGCGACGCTGCAGAAGCTGGTCTGGCGCCTGGAAGACGGCGGCGAAGCGGTGACCGTCGATCCGGAGACGGCCGCGGCGGCGCGCAAGCCGATCGAGCGGATGCTGGAGGCGACTGTTGGTTGACCGGGCGCGCCTGGACGCGAACCGGCGCGCCGTGCTGGACCGCATCGCCGAGGCGGCACGGCGCGCGGGCCGCGACCCGGGCGACGTGCGCCTGGTGGCGGTGACGAAGACGGTGGGCCCGGAGACGGTGCGCGCGCTCCATGCGCTGGGGCAGCGCGACTTCGGCGAGAACCGGGCCCAGGTCGGCGTGCCGAAGATCGCATCCGTGGACCTGGCCGACGCGCGCTGGCACTTCATCGGCCACCTGCAGCGCAACAAGGCGAAGACGGTCTTCGGCCCCTTCGCGGCGCTGCACAGCCTGGACAGCGAACGCCTGGCCCGCGCGGTGGAAGCGGTGGCCGCGGCGGCGGACCGGACGGTCGACGTCCTGCTGGAAGTGAACGAGAGCGGCGAGGACGCGAAGCACGGCGTCGCGCCGGACGCGGCCGAAGCGGTGGCCGCGGCGGTGACGGCGCTGCCGCACCTGCGCCTGCGGGGGCTCATGACCATGGCGCCCCTGGTGGCGGACCCGGAAGCGGCGCGGCCGTGCTTCGCCCGCCTGCGGGATCTGCGCGACCGGCTGGCGGCCGCGACCGGACTGGCCCTCCCGGATCTGTCGATGGGGATGAGCAACGATTACCCCGTCGCGGTGGAGGAGGGCGCCACCCTGGTCCGCGTCGGCACGGCGCTCTACGCGGGCGTGGACGCTACCTGACCCGCGCCGAACCGGCCCGCGCCACGGCAGGAATGGAGAGAATCCGCGCCACGGTCTGCATGGACGGAAGGGAACGCATGAGCGAGGATGCTGTCTTTCACGGACTGACCGTCGGCTTTGTCGGCGCGGGCAACATGGCCGAGGCCATCGCGCGCGCCATTCTGGCCGCGGAGCTGGCGCCGCCCGAACGCCTGCTGGCCGCCGACCCCGACGCGGCCCGGCGGGATGCGCTGGGGCGCCTCGGCTGCGAGACGCTGGAGGACAACGCGGAGCTGGTCCGCCGGAGCGACCTGGTGATCCTGGCGGTGAAGCCGCAGGTCCTGGAGACGGTGGTGGGGGCGCTGGCGTCCGCGGTGGACGCGGAGACGGTGCTGGTCAGCGTCGCCGCCGGCGTCGGAACCGCGCGCATCGAGGGGGTCCGGCCCGAGGGAACGCGGGTGGTGCGGGTCATGCCGAACACGCCCATGCAGGTGGGGCGCGGCGTGGCGGCGGTCACCCGCGGCCGGCACGCCCGGGCGGAGGACATCCGCCGGACGCTGGCCATCTTCGGCGCGGGCGGCACCGCGGTCCACGTCGAGGACGAGGAGCTGCTGCACGTGGTCACGGCGCTCTCCGGCAGCGGCCCGGCGTACGTTTTCCGGTTCATCGAGGCGCTCGAAGCCGCGGCGGCGCAACTGGGCCTGCCGGGCCCGATGGCGCGGGCCATGGCGACCGGGACCGTGCTCGGCGCGGCGGAACTGGCCCTGCAGAGCGGCGAGACGCCGGCCCGCCTGCGCGAGAAGGTGACGAGCCCCGGCGGCACCACCGCGGCCGCGCTGGAAAGCCTGGAGGCGGACAACTTCATGAGCGTCATCCGGCGGGCCGTGCAGGCGGCGCACGACCGGTCCGAGGAGCTGGGCCGGGGTTGACCCGGACGGTCCCGGGACGAAACGCCGCGCCCGCGAGGCGCAGATAGACATTACGAACTAAGCTGCCTGCAGAAAGTATTTGGACGTTCAGCCGGCCGTCGACGGTGTGGATGCGAGGAGCGAGCGAAAAGCGATGTTTTCCCATCGGTTACAGCGAGGGACGACGCAGACGCCCCGTCGACGGCTGGCCCGCAGGGAGCTTCAGCGGCGGCCCGCCTCTTCGTTGCCGCTCGTCACCGATGGATCCGCATCGCTTCCTCGCGGCGCCTCGATGCAGACCACCGCTGAAGCTCTGAACGTCCAAAGACTTCCTGCAGGCAGCTCAGTCACGTTCCCGTGCGGCGCCCCCCTTCGATGCGGGGTGCAGACGAACCGACAACGGAGAGACCCGACCCCATGCCGATTCTGCGCGTGATCGAAGGCCCGGACGAAGGGAAGTCGCTGCCGCTCGACCTGGAGCGGGGGCAGCTCTTCTGCGGCACCGGGAAGAAGGTAACCTTCCGCCTCAGCGACGACGCGGTGGCCGAGCGCCAGTTCCGCCTGGTGAAGGACGGCGACCGGATGACGGTCTACCACCTCGAAGGCGCCGAGACCTTTGTCAACGACGAGGAGGTGACCGACGAGATCGACGTCGGCGTGGGCGACACCCTGACGCTGGGCGATACGGTGCTGCAGATCGACCCCTCCGACGGCGAGGCGGACGCGAAGCCGGCCAGGAAGAAGAAGGCCAAGAAGAAATCCAAGAAGAAAGCGCCGCCGCCCGAGCCGGACGAAGAAGCCGAGGCGGCCGGGGAAACATCCGAGCCGGATGCGGACGACGACGAGGACGACGAAGAGGAAACCCCGCCGAAGAAGAAGCGGTCGACCCGGAAGAAGAAAAAGAAGCGCACCTCCGCGCGCCGCCGCCGTGAACCGGACGAGGACGAAGGCGAGCCGGACGAGGACGAGGACGACGAACTGCTCGCCCCGCCGGACGAGGACGAGGGCGACACCGACGACGGGACGGACGCGGACGAGGAGAAAGAGGAAGAAGCTCGTCCCCGGAAGACGTCGAAGCGGGGAAGCAAGAAGTCCAAGAGCACGAAGAAAAAACGCGGCAAGAAGAAGGAGCCGGACCTGCCGCCCCTCCCCGAAGCGGGCGAGACCGTGGGCGGGTGCGAGATCCAGGAGCGCCTGGGCGAGGGCGCTCTCTGCGTCTGCTTCCGGGCGGTGCAGCGCTCGATGGACCGGGAGGTGGCGCTGAAGATCCTCCGCCCGGAACTGGCCGCGGACGAGGACTTCCGCGCCGAGTTCGTGCTCAAGGCCCGCGCCACCGGCCAGGACCGCCATCCGAACATTGTCCAGATCATCGACGTCGGCGAGGACGGCGACCGCGTCTACGTCCTCCTGGAGCTCATGTCCGGCGGGACGCTGGCGGAGCTGCTGGCCGACGAGGGGGCGCTGGACTGGGAAGCGTCGCTGCCGGTGGCGATGGACACGGCCGAGGCGCTCCGCTTCGCCCACGGCAAGGGGCTCGTCCACCAGGGGCTCCGGCCGGAGAACGTGCTGCTGACCACCGACGGCGAGGTGAAGGTGGGCTCGCTCGGCGTGGCCGGGCTGGTGCAGAAGGTGCACCCCGTCCTGGAGGACGACGACGCGGTGCGGATGCGCTACCTCGCCCCGGAGCAGATCGAGGGCGGGCTGGTGGACATCCGGACCGACCTGTATGCGCTCGGCGTGGTCTTCTACCAGATGCTGGCCGGCCGCACCCCCTTTGAGGGGAGCGACGCCGCGGTGGTCCGCCGCGAGCAGGTGGAGGAGGAGCCGCCGCCGCTGGGCAACTTCTGCGCCCGCGCCCCGGAGGAAGGCGTCGCCATCATCCACCGGCTCCTGTCCAAGCGGCCCCTGGACCGGTACGGCAGCCCGGACGACCTGATCAAGGAACTCGATCACCTCGACACCGAGGCGGAAGAAGAAGAGGGCGGCGGCGAAGCGGCCAGCGCCCCCCGGAAGCGCGCCGGCGCCTCCCGCGGCGGAGCGTCCCGGGGAGGAACGTCCCGCAGTGCGGGCCGGCGCAGCGGCGCCGGCGCGGGGGCCGGTGCGGGCGGTTCGGCACGGGCGGCCTCGCGGTCGCGCCGCGGCAACGCCAACGGCGCCGTCAAGCCGGTCGCGGTGAAGGAAGGCGCCCCCGCCGTCAGCGCCGCGGAACGGATGCGCCGCCTGAAGGAGAAGCGGGTCGAGGCGAAGGAACGGGCCATGTCCGGCACCATGGCCATCGCCGTCGTCGGCGTCTGCATCCTGATCGGCGGCGCCTGGTTCGCGGCCAGCCGGTACGGCGCCGGAGAGGCAACGCTGAAGCGGGCCCAGATGCACATGCAGGACGGCGAGTACCAGAAGGCGTGGGATACCATCAAGCTCGGCAAGAAGGGCTGGGACCGCGAGACCATCAACAAGATCCGCGCCATCGAGATCGAAGCCAAGCAGATGCTGCAGCAGGAGAAGCTGTACGAGAAGGCCCGCGAGGAGTGGAACGCCTACTTCGACTACAAGCAGCGCAACCCCGGCGACACCGACGGCCGCCGGCAGCGCCTGCGCGCCATTTACAAGATGGTGGAGAACTCCACCTACCCGAAGAGCCAGACGATCAAGAACTTCGTCCAGCGCGAACTGCAGAACCTGGGCGATGGACGCTGATGCGCCGCGCTGCACCGCGGTCGACGGCGGATCGCGCCTGGAGGTGAAGGTGAGCCCCGGCGCGCGGGTCGACGCGATCGGGGGCGTCCACGACGGCCGCCTGCGCGTGCGCGTCACCGCCGCGCCGGAACGCGGCAAGGCGAACCGGGCCGTCCTCGCCCTCCTGGCGAAGACGCTGGGGGTGAGCCGCTCGCACCTCGCGGTCGTCGCGGGCGAGACCGATCCGCACAAGAGCATCCGCATCGAGGGGCTCGCGCCCGCGGCGGTGCGCGCGCGACTGGGCGGATCCTCCGAACGGGGTTGAGATTGCCCGCTTGCGCGTTCGCGCCGTTCCCGGTATAAGGCCCCTTGCGCCAGCGCCCCGGTACGCGGCCCGACGGCTGCGCGGTCGTGGCGCGTTCGAACCCCATGACGACAGGAGGACGGGATGAGCGACCTGCGCACGCGCATCGACGAAGCCGCCGCGGCCATCCGCGAGCGCCTGGACTGCACGCCCCGGGTGGGCATCATTCTCGGGACCGGGCTCGGCAACCTCGCCCGCCAGATCGACGGCGCGAAGGAGATGCCCTACAGCGAGATCCCCCACTTCCCGCAGAGCACGGTGCAGAGCCACGCCGGGCAGTTCCTGGCCGGGACGCTGGGCGGGCAGTCGGTGGTGGCGATGGAGGGGCGCTTTCACTACTACGAGGGCTATACGCTGGAGCAGGTGACCTTCCCCGTGCGGGTGATGAAGGCGCTCGGGATCGAGATCCTCATCGTCACCAACGCCTGCGGCGGGATGAATCCGCAGCACGAGAAGGGCGACATCGTCATCATCGAGGACCACATCAACATGATGGGGGTCAACCCCCTCATCGGCCCGAACGACGACGCGCTCGGCCCGCGCTTTCCCGACATGGTGGAGCCCTACGACAGGGAGTTCGTGCGCACCGCCGAGGCGGTGGCCCTGGAGCAGGGCATCCGCACGCAGCGGGGCGTCTACCTGGCGGTGACCGGCCCGTGCCTGGAGACGCGGGCGGAGTACCGCATGATGCGCGGCTTCGGCGCGGACTGCGTCGGCATGAGCACGGTGCCCGAGGTGATCGTGGGCGTCCACGCGGGACTGCGGATCCTGGGGATGGGGGTGGTGACCGACATCTGCCTGGCGGATGCGCTCGCCCCCGTCGACATCGACGAGATCATTGCGGTGGCGAACGAGACGGGCCCGAAACTCGAGGCCCTCATCCTCGGCGTCATCGAGCGGCTCTAGGCCGGCGAACGGAGGACGGGCGGATGCGGATGCGGACGGACGGCGCGCGCGCCGCGTGCATGATCGGGCTGGCGGTGGCGCTCCTGGCGGCGACGGGCTGCGGCGGCGGCGCCGGGCCGGGCCGGGGATCGAGCCGGCGGGTCTTCCTCGAGAAGCTGGTGCTCCCCGCGTCGGTGGTCGGTCCCGGCGCGACGCTGGCCGAGCGCCGCATCGCC
>CAZKKD010000191.1:0-7834 GCA_964553265.1 uncultured Planctomycetales bacterium
CGCCCGCGGCGCGTCGGGCGGGCCGAGGGGCACCCCGCGGTGGGACCCGTCCCGGCGGGGGGGCGCGGCCACCGGGGCCCGGACCGCGTCGGGGGGCGGGCCGCCGGCGGCCGCCGGCGTGCAGGGGGCGGGCGCGCCGTTCCAGCCCGCGCCGCCGAGCAGGGCCGCCGCCGCGGGGCCGTCGCCGTCGTGCGCCCCGACAAAGTCGGCGATCGGGTCGGCGGCGCCCGCGTTCACGACGAGGAGCGTTCCGCCGCTCTTCGGCGCGTCGCGGCCGGGAATGCTGTAGGCGGCCTCGACGCAGGTCCAGGGCTCCACCAGCGCCGCTTCCGAGTACCCGGTCTTGTCCTGGAGCGGCAGCAGATAGCACCCCGCGTCCCCGTCCAGCACCCAGGACCCCGCGTAGACATACTGCGCCAGCGCCCCGCGCTGGACGTAGCCGAACGCCTTCTGCTCGCCGCCGACATAGACGTCCGCCTGGATGGCGTAGCGCTCGCCCACGTGAAACCGGCCCTGCCAGTCCCGGCCCACGGCGGCGACGGTCATGGCCGCTTCGTGGCCCGGCACGGTGGGGTCGGCCTGCAGGTCGCGGCCGCGGATGCGGGGGTGCTCGTTGCCGGCCCAGATGAGCTTGGTGTCGCTGAAGCAGAGGCCGATGGCGTCGACGCGCAGCAGCACCTCGTTGTCGGCCGGCGCGCGGAGCGGATGCTCCACCGGGGCGCCGTCGCGGCCGAGATGCTCCAGGCCCTTGCCGAAGAGGTCCCAGGCGAGGTAGGTCTCCGGCAGGCGGTCGGCGCTCTGCCGGTAGGTCTCCAGTTTGCTGCCCATCGGTGTCCTTCCGTTTCCGGTGTCCATCGCGAAAGAAGGGGCCGTCGGCCCGTTCCGCCGGCGGCGCGCAGCCCACCTGATACAGCGGCGGGCCCTGCATTCTACCGCATCCCCTGCGCCCGGCAAGGGTAAAAGGAAACGCTCGACCGGAAGCGGACGGACGGACCATGTTTCACGTGAAACATTGTAGCCAGAACGTTTTCGGTACGCTTTTTGGTGTAATTGATTGCGGGACAACCGCTTGCGGATGCGGAGGGCCGTTATTGCAGAATGTCCCGCTTGGGGCTCGTCCGGAGCCAGTACCACCCGCTACCAGCGTGATTGCGCAGCCCGCCCCGCCCGATGGCGCAGTGCGGTGTCCTGCCGGGGCCCGCGGCGTACAGGCGTGCACATCCGCCACGAAACGAAGCCTTTTCTTCATTTTGCGGAAAATGTTCCGCCACAATTTGACAACCTTTTTCGTACGGAGTATATTCCGTACGGCAGGAAAACCAGGAGACCGGCATGGCACCGGAACGACGGAAAGCGGCGCGGCGACGCGGAGAGCGGCGGGCAGGCGAACGACGCAGGGACACGCTGGGGCCCGCGCTCGAGGGCATCACCGGGGCGGAGGTGGCCCAGGCCCTCTTGCGGGCCGACGCCCGCATCGAGATCCGCTGTCCGGCCGAGACCAAGGCCGAGATGGAGGCCGTGGCCGGCCGGCACGGCCTGACGCTCACGGCCTATCTTCTACGCCTGCACACGCTGGCCGTGCGCCACCTGGAGGCATGACCGGACCACCCGCATGCATGGAATGGACCTTCTCATGGCGCGCAGCCCGAACCCGGATCTCCTCTTCGACGACTGCATGCTGCGCAGGGTTCGACGCATCGCCGGGACCTACGGCCCGTCCATCACGAACGCCCCGCTGGATCGCGTCACCCTCTTCGTCACCCACCGCTGCAATCTGCGCTGCCGCTACTGCAACGGCCCCCATCTCAACCCGACCCTGGACCCCGCGCAGCGCCGGCGGATGCTGTCCGGGGACCTGACCCTCCCGCAGTACCGCGCGCTGATCGCGGACTGGGCCGGACACGGCCTCGCACACATCCACTTCACCGGCGGGGAACCCACGCTCAACCCCCACCTCCCCGCATTCGTGCGCCTTGCCACCGAGCGCGGCATCCTTTCGTCCCTCACCACCAACGGAACCGCCGACGCATCGGTCTACCGGCAACTGGTGGAGGCGGGCCTGACGGAGATCCGCGTGTCGCTGGATTCCGAGGAAGAGAGCCAGGCCGACCTTCTCACCGGCGTGCCCGGCGCCTGGCGGACCGTCACGGCGAACCTGGAGGCGTTCCGCGCCCTGAAGGAAGAGGGGCGCGAACTCTTCGTCATCCTCAACGCCTGCGTGACCTCCTGTACCGTGGACGATGTCGCTTCGACCGTCGAAGGGCTGGCGACGTACCGGCCCGACGACCTCAAGCTGCTGATGGTGGCCGAGGATCGTGAAGCGATTCGGACGCACGGCCGCCGGAGGCTGGTGAACGATCTTCTCGCGTGTGCGCGGGAATCGGCGCCGCAGTACGAACTGCTTCCCCGCAAGATTCGCGGGCTGTTCCGCCGCGACAGCACAGGCTTTCTGGACCCCCTGTCGCAACGCCTCATGCGCCGCTGTTACATTCCGCTGACCGAACGCACCCTGGACGCGAACAGCATCTACCCCTGCTCCATCTACCTGCGCTACCAGGGCCGTCCGCTGGCCGCCGCGACCGCCTCCTTTGACGCGCAACAACAGGCCATCGCGCGCTTCGTGGACGAGCACGACTGCCGGGACGATCCCATCTGCCGGCAGAACTGCACGAGCTGCTGCAAGGAATTCAACCTGCGCACCAACCAGGCGATCCGGCGCCGGAACGCGGACGAGGCCGGACGAAGGCAGGGCGTCATCGACATCCCGCCCGCCTCCGACGAGACCGTGGCCGCCGCCCGGAACAGATACGCACGCATCCTGGCCCTGCCGGCTCCGCCCCCGCACCCGGGGCACCTGATCGTCAAGCCCTACGGCATGCCGTTTCTCGATGAGATTCGCCGGTATGCCGTGGCCCAGGGCCTGACGATCCGCGGGGAGGCGTCCGTCCCCGACTGGGGCGACCTGGCGCTCATGCTCTATTTCAGGAATGCGACGCGGGAGACCGCCCGCCTGAGCGTTGCGAAGAATGCTGCGTTCCGGCGTGCCGAACCGCCGGGGCCGGCCCGGCTCTTGGTGCTGGGGGCTCCGGTTCCCGACGGCAAGCTCCGCCGCATCAAGCGCGAACTGCGCAGCATGTTCGGCGAACCGGTCACCTATTGCCGCTGCCGGGGCGTCGTGAAGCGGATTCGGATCAACTGCGTGCATTCCTGCGACATTGCCGATCGGGAGCGGGAGGCGAAGATCCTGGCGTACTTCCGGATCGGCCGATGCGAGGGATGAGGGAGCGATGCTGCGCAAGCTGTCGGTGGAGCCGGGCAGGATCCCTGCGGGCCAAAACCTCGTCGCTCCCCTCTACTCTACGGAGCCCCCGAGTTCTTCCAAATCGGCCTTGTCTCTTGTTCTCTCCGTGGCCCGTTTGTTTTGCAGCAGAGCATCCAGGCCGATAAAGGACACAGCAAGATCGTCATAGCTGCCGCGCACAATGCTCGGCCTTGCCTCCTGGTAGGTAATGCCATCGATGCTGTTCAGCAGGTCAACGCGACTCGGTTCCGCACCGAAGGTCAGGACATTCCCCATGGCCTTGAACACATCGACAGGGAGGCTTTCTTCGTCAAAGGCAAACGCCATGAGAGCGGCCCGCAGGCGGCCGATATTGTCGTCCGAAGCGTCGAAAAAGATGTCGAGATCCTTGGTGAATCGCGGGTATCCATGGTACGCCACTGCATACCCGCCGACGATCATGTAGTCAACGCGGTGTTCTTCGAGTAATCGTAACAGTTCTTTGAAGTCGGGATGGATAGTCATAGAGAAACCTCCCTGCCTCGAGGCGAAGGCGTTCGACCTCGTCCAGTCGCTCTTCCGGGGTGCGGCTGCGCCAGTAGGCACGGGTCTGCTCGGCCTGTTCCCGGTGGGTGGTGATCTTCAGCTTCTTTGTCATGACCCGGCGGCCTCGATCTTTTCCTGCAGACGGGCGTCCTTGTTGGCGACCTTCTCGGCCATGGTGGCCTTGTAGGCGCGCAGGCGGTCGGCCAGGCCGGCGTCGGCGCGGGCGAGGATCTGCACCGCCAGGAGCGCGGCGTTGGTCCCGTTGCTGATGCCGACGGTCGCCACCGGCACGCCGGCCGGCATCTGGACCGTGGCCAGGAGCGCGTCGATGCCCTTCAGCGGCCCGCCCTCCACCGGGACGCCGATGACCGGAAGAATGGTCTTCGACGCGATGACCCCCGCGAGGTGCGCGGCCAGCCCGGCGGCGCAGATCACCACCTCGACACCGTCCTCTTCCGCCGTACTGGCGAAGCGGTGCGCCTCGTCCGGCGTGCGGTGTGCGCTGAGGACGCGCGCGCCGTGCGGGACCGCGAAGTCGCGCAGGACCTGAAACGCGCCCTCAAGCTTCTCGTAGTCCGAATCGCTCCCCATCAGCAGCACGACCTCCGGCGCATCCGCCATCGGTATCCTCCCCCTCCTCGGCGCCCTCTTCGGCCACAACGTGTTTCTCCTGTTCCTCCGCGCGGAGCATGACCCCCTGCAGCGACAGCCCGGGCCGCCCCCCGCCGCGCCGCCTGTCCTCGTACTCCGGCGCCACGGTACGCACGCGGCCGCCGCGGCGCCCCACCTTCACCCGCACCGGGTTGCCGTCCACCGCGACCTCGACAAAGGCGCGATCCAGGATCGCGCGCTCCACCTGCTGCATGCGGAGCCCGAACGTGCCGGTCTCGCGGAAGATCCGGTCCAGCAGGCGGTCCCGGTCGCCGGGCGCGGCCAGGACCGTCATCGCCTGCCCGGGCCGGCCCTTCTTCATGACGCAGGGCACCGCCCACGCGTCGAGCGCACCGTCCTCCAGGAATGCGCCGATCGCGTGCGCCACAGCCTCGCCGGTCATGTCGTCGACCACGAAGGAGAGCTCGCAGACCGCGTCGCGCTCCGCCGACGGGGCGTCCACCGTGCCGAGGAGGAGCCGGACCGCGTTGGCCCGGCCGGGCAGGTCGCGCCGGCCCGCGCCCCAGCCGACCCGGTCCACCGTCATCGCCGGCAGCGGGCCGAACGACGACGCCAGCGCCACCGCCAGCGCCGCACCGGTGGGGGTGGTGAGCTCGCAGCCGGTCTCCTCCTGCCGCACCGGCCGGCCCGCCAGCAGGCGCGCCGTCGCCGGCGCCGGCGCCGGCATGCGGCCGTGCGCGCAGGTGACGAACCCGGTCCCGACCGTGAACGGGCCGGCCGAGATGCACGCCACCCCGAGCGCCTCCAGGAGCGCACAGGCGCCGACCACGTCGACGATGGTGTCGACCCCCGCGACCTCGTGAAAGTGCACCGCGTCGATGGCCTTGCCGTGGACCGCCGCTTCCGCTTCGGCCAGTTGCCGGAAGACCGCGGCCGCGCGCGTGCGCACCGCCGCCGGCAGCGTCGAACCGTCCAGGAGCGCGAGCATGTCCGGCAGGGTGCGCGCCGGTCCGTGGGCATGCGGATGCGCGTGCCCCCCGCCCTGCCCGTGCGCGGAACCGGGACCGCCATCGTGGTCGTGAGAATGGGCATCGCCGTGGTCGTGAGCGTGCGCATGAGCGTGGTCGTGATCGTGATCGTGATCGTGACCGTGCGTGTGATCGTGAGTGTGATCGTGATGCGGATGGGGATGAGGCTCGCGACCGCCGCCGGGCGGGACGCCTCCCGGATCCGCCGCCTCCGCATCGGGCAGCGGATCCTCGCCCTCCACCAAAAGCCGGACCGCCGCAATGCCGCCCCGGAGGACGCGTTCGGTCGCGACGCGCGGCGGCGTCCACGGGAGCGCGGCCAGGCTGTCCCGGAGCGCCTCCGGGGGCGCGCCCAGGTCGAGGAGCGCCCCGAGCAGCATGTCGCCCGCAATGCCGCAGGGCATGTCGATGTGAAGATGCTTCATGGTTTGCGTCCATCCAAAAGGGTGCCGTCCCGTCCCCCGGGCGCCCAGGCCACGGGGGCCGGCCTCGCGACGCGCAGACCGCAGGGGCGAGACCGCACAGGGTCATAACAGGCGGAATGCTGTCCGACAAGAGAGAATCGGGTCCGCGTTGGACGGAAGCAAGGGAAAGCGGACGTCGAAACGAACGCGGCGGAGCGGGCCCGGGGGCCTCGCTCCGCCGCGGAGGGGGTCTGCCTGTTGCCGCGCGGCGCTTTACCAGCCCCAGTCGCCGCCGCCGTCGCCACCACCACCGGCATCGTCGCCGCCGGCATCGCCACCCGCGTCGCCACCCGCGTCGCCACCCGCGTCACCACCGGCATCACCGCCGCCGGTATCCCCACCGCCGGCATCGCCGCCGGTGTCCCAGCCGCCGCCGCCCGTGGACGGCTCCGCGGCGGGCGCGGGGGTGGCCGGCTCGGCAGGCGCGGCCGTGGCGCCGGTGTCGGCCGGTTCCGTGTCCGCCTGCATGGTTTCGGAGAGCTCGGCCGTGGTCGGCAGGCCGACGCGCAGGCGCTCCAGCGTCACGCCGCGGCCGTGAACGGTGGCGGTCTCCATCGCCAGCGCCTCGCCGGCGGCATCCTGCACCGCGTCGTTCGGATCCTCGTTCAGGAGACGGACCTTGAGGTCGTGCCGGCGGCCCTCGACGTCGATCCGGCCCACCGCCCGGACGGCGGCGGCGCGCAGTTCGACCGGCTCGGTGGTATCGTTGGCAATCTTCGCGAGGAGCGAGAGCGCCTTCGAAGCGCGGAAGTGCCCGAGCACCTGCGCCAGCGCCACGCGGATGCCGACGTGCGGGCGCGTCTCCAGCGCGTTTTTGATGTCCTCCACCTGGTCCTTGGAGAGCGACGGCGCGGCCGCGAAGTCGAGCTTCGCCAGCGCATCGCCCGACCGGAGCGCCATCGACACCGCGGCCTCGCGGATGTAGTTGTGCTCCGAGATGGGGTTGTTGCCCGCGAGGGCACGGATGCGGGCCTCGAGCTCGTCGGCGCTGAGGGAGGCGTCGATCATCTGCAGCATCGTGTTGTCTTTCAGCATCTCGGCAAAGCGCGCGCCCACGTCGCTCTCGTTGGCGCGGCCGACCAGCAGCCCCACCGGGACGTTGCGGCTGCGGGGGTCCTGGCGGATTTCCAGGAGCGTCTTCATCGCGTCGAAGCCGGAGAGCTCGTCGTCGAGATAGACGTTGACGTAGGTCCCGACGATGCCGCCGGCGGCGCGCTCCTTCATCAGGGTCGAGAGGCCTTCGCCGGTGACGGGGTTGAGGAGGTCTTCCGCCTGCTGGCGCAGCACCTGCTTGATGCGGCTGCGCTCTTCCAGGTTCTCGTTGGTGATGAGGACCACCGCCCGTTCCGCGCCGCGGCTGCGCACCGAGGCCACGCGCTCGAAGAGCTTCGGCTCGTCGGGCTTGCGGTTCTTGAGGAACTCCACCTGGAACCCGGCGGGGGCGAGATGCTCGGCCATCTGCAGCGCGCGGGCCTGGTTGGTGACAATCGTCAGCGGCAGCGGGCTGTTCGGCGAGGGCTGCATCGCCTGCAGGCGCATTTCGATGTGCTCGAACTCGGCCAGCCGCCCGTCGAGCAGGATGACGTCCTTCGGCGGCCAGCGCACCGCGCGGGTCATGCCGTGGCGTCCGCTGGGGGCGGTGAGGATCTGCAGGCCCTTCTTGACGAGCCCGTCCTCCAGCCGCTCGCGCATGCGCGGATCGTTGCTGACGATGAGCGTCACCGTCGGGACGTCCTCCAGCCCGCCCTCCACCACGAGCGGCAGGAGCTGCCCCCTCGCGGGGGACGCCCAGGGCCGCCCGATGCGCACGAGGCAGTTGCCCGCCCCAATGCGCCCCCGGCGGCCGGGGAAGCCCAGCGCCCCGACGAGCGGCGGGACGGCCGGCCGGCGCGGCCCTGCCGCGC
>CAZKKD010000192.1:0-7830 GCA_964553265.1 uncultured Planctomycetales bacterium
GCGGAGGGGGATGCCCGGGGGCAGCGGGTACCCGGGGAGGTGGGCGGGGCCCTTGCCGGCGTCGCGGGGGGAGCTGCCGGCCCAGCCGCTGCCCGCGGCGCCGGGGGCGTAGGGGGGCTGGTGCGCGGGGGCGCCGCGGTGGAAATGGTTGACGAGGAGGAAGGCCTCCCCCCGGGCGCGGAGGGTGTCGTAGGGCCCCGCCACCGTGGCGCTCGATCCGTGCACCGCGTCGGGCGCCTGCGCCACCGGCCGGCGGAAGTAGACGTTCCGGTGCCCGACATGCGTGCGCAGCCAGCTCGGCGCCTGCCCCATCGACCCCGTCCACTCGTACCCCGGCAGCGTCACGAACCGCCCCGGCCCGTCGGGCGCTTCGAGGACCCGGGTCAACCGCCCGGTGCGCGCGGGGGGCAGGTCGTGGCAGTGGTCGGTGAGCGCCCAGAAGTCGGCCCCGCGCTGGAGGGCCACCTCGCGCACCTTCTCCTCCGGCGGCAGGCGGCCGTCGCTCAATTGGCTGTGGGTGTGGATGTCGCCGAAGAAGAGGGGCTCCGGCCCGAACGAGCCGTCGGTCACCACCAGCTCGCTCGTCCCCGCGCAGTCGCGCCGGCGCGGGTCGACCGCGGTGATGACGAACGGATCGGCCTTCGGTGCGCGCGCGGTGAGGACCAGCACCCCCCGGTCGGCGGCGGCGAAGCGCAGCGCCTTCGGGAGCCCCTTGAGCGGGACCGGGGCGTGGAGCTGCACCGGTCCGCGGTGCCGGTCGGCCACGTTGCCGCAGGCGTCGAGCGCGACGATCACCAGGCGGAACGGCTCTCCCGGCCGCGGCGTCGAGGCGGCGTGCACGGCAAAGCTCTGCGCGGCGCGGCCGGTCACCGCCACGGCGGGGAAGCGCGGCAGCGCGTAAAAGAGTCCCCGCCCGAACGGATCGACATAGGCCTTCAGCGGCGCCGCCTCCTGCGCCAGGAGCTGCGCGCGCATGCCCGGCCCGGTCTCGCCCACCGCGACCGTCACCGTCTCGCCGGGGGCCAGTGGGCCGCCCGCCGTCAGCCGGGCGCGGAAGCTGAAGAGGTCCTCCCCGCGTTCCAGCCGGAAGCGCGCCCCCGACCGCGAGCTCGTCACCTCCACGTACCCGGGCGCGTCCGGCGCATCCCACTGCGGCGGGGTCCAGTCCTTCTCCAGCAGGTGGCGCGGCACCGCGGTCCGGCGGTTGCACTCAATCACCTCGTTGACGAGGCAGAGCTTCAGCGCACCGCCCCGCGCCAGCCCGTGCGGACCGGCCGTGTACGCGAGCCGGTAGCCGAAGTGCGTCCCGGCCGCGACCCGCTTCGGTCCGCGGTAACGGAGCCGGCCAAGCTTCGGCGGCCGGGCCACCCGCGCCCAGTCCACCGGCCGCCCCGCCAGGAGGCCGAAGCAGAAGACGGGGAAGTCGTAGAGCTCGTTGAACGGAAGCTGATCCGGGATCGGGCTCCAGGCGGTGATGGCGCCGGTCGCGCCGCTGTGGCGGACCAGGTCAAACGGAATCGGCGTCGCGTCCAGCGCATCCCCGCTCGACCCGAGCGCCCCGAGCGGCAGCGCCACCTCCGCCGTCCAGCCCTTCCCGTCGGCTTCCGCCTGCATCGAGAGCCCACGCGGCGTCCAGGCCTTCCCGTCGCGGAGCGCCTGCGTGCGCCCGTCCGGCTTGGCGCCGAGCTGCACGAGCCGGCTCTGCGCATCCAGAAGGTGCAGCGCGACGAACTCGTGCGCGAAGAACGGGGCGTCCGCGTGCGCCTCCACGTGCGGCAGGAGCGCGGCGAGCGCGGGCTCGTCCGCGCGGATGGAAACATGCAGGACCGCGCCCTCGCGCCGGACGCGGCAGACGGTCTCGCGGTCGGCATACGGATGGCTGCCGGGGTAGTAGCAGCGGTGGTAGTCGTGCGCCGCAATGGTGACGCCGGCGCGGAGTTCGGTCTCGGTCCCGTCACGGACCACGGCGACGCGCTCTTCGGCGGCGGGACGGAAGGGGACGGGCCTGGGCATGGAAAGGACTCCTTGCGTGCATGCGGGGAAGAACGCGGTCGCGTCATTCCGTCTCGGGCAGGTATCCGCGGAGGGTGTTGGTGCTGATGTCGAGGGCGCGGGCGGCGGCGGCCTTGTTCCCGCCGCAGGCCGCCAGCGCCCCCTCGGCGGCGCGGCGGTGGATCTCCGCCAGGGGGAGGATCGCCTCCTCCGCGTCCGGCGCCAGCGGATCGACCACGGGCGCCCCCGCGTCGACTTCGAGGGCGTGCTCCTCGCGGATCACCTCCGCCACGGGCAGGTCCAGCAGGACGGCACGGTCGACCAGCTTGAGGAGCTGGCGCACATTGCCGGGCCAGGGGCAGGCGGCGAGCGCGGCCAGGTCGGCCGCGTCGAAGGCGCGCGCCCGCCCCTCCGCGGCCAGGGACGCGAGGCGCCGCTCCACGATGGGGGCGATGTCCTCCGGATGCGCCCGGAGCGGCGGCACGGCCAGGCGCAGCGTGCTCAGCCGGTGATACAGGTCGGCCCGGAACGCGCCCGCGCGGACCCGGGCCGGCAGGTCGCGGTTGGTGGCGGCGAGAACCCGCACGTCGACGCGGCGCGTAGGCTCGTCGCAGCCTTCGGGGGTGATCCAGCCGTCCTCCAGCACGCGCAGCAGCTTCGGCTGCACCTCGGGCGGGAGCTCGCCCACCTCGTCGAGGAAGAGGATGCCGCCGTTCGCCGCCGCGAAGGCGCCGGCCCGGTCCTGCGTCGCGCCGGTAAAGGCGCCGCGCACGTGCCCGAAGAGGGCGCTGTTGACCAGGCCCGCATTGCCGGCGAAGAGCGCACAGTTGACCGGAACGAACGGCCCCATCGCGCGCAGGCCGCTCCGCTCGCGCAAAAGGTGCGCGACGTGTTCCTTGCCGGTGCCGGACTCGCCGGTGATCAGGACCGCCCGGTCGGCCTCCGCGGCGCGCTGGATGCGGCGCTTGAACTCGCGGATCGCCGGCGAGCGACCGAGAAGGATGTAGCGATCCCCCACCTCGCGGAAGACCGCCACCAGGTGCCGGTCCGCGTCGTCCATCGTGCCCGCGGCCAGATGCCGGATCACGGCCGGGTAGGTCTCGGTGTCGTTGTACTTGAGGTACTGCGCCACCGCCGCGCGGATGAGGTCGGCCCAGTCGGCCTGCTCCCGCCGCGGGGTGTCGGGGCCGGCCCGGAGGTTGGGATCGCAGGCGGCGAGCTTCAGGATCCGCCGCGCAGCGGGCGTCTCGTCCACGCCCAGGTGCGCGGCCACCGCGGCCGCGTTGGTGCCGGCGTCGTGCAGGACCGGCGTGGCGAACGCTTCCAGCCGCTCCCGGTCGGCGTCGAGGTAGCCCCGCCCGCAGAGCCATTCCACCCGCGCACCGTCCCGGCCCAGCGCTTCGGCGGCGCGGGCGAGGTCGTCCCACGGGCAGGCGATGCCGATCCCGCAGACCGCGACGCGTTCCGGCCACAGGCGGTCGTGGCGGATCTGCTCCAGCGCCTCGGCCACGCCGCGCGCGCTCGCGATGCGCCCCGCGGCGTCGGGCCGGGCCAGCAGGCCCACCGCGGCCGCGCAGGCGCCGTCGATCCCCCGGTAGGTGACGAAGACGTCTCCGCTGCGGCGCGGCATGGGGCCTTCCTTTCGCGATGCGGCGCGACGGCGGGCGCGTCAGCTCCGGACGAAGATCACGCTTCCGTAACCGACGAAATGCGATGCCTCCCCGTCCGGCATGATGTCGTAGCTCGTGGTCTGTTCCAGGATCGTCCCCGTCGCGCCGGCCGCGTCGGCGTAGGCGGTGGTGGCCGCGGCGGCCCCGGATCCGCAGGCGCTGTGGTGTTCGCCGGCGGTGGTGACGATGGCGTCGGCTTTGCCCCCGGCCATCAGGTCCAGCAGCTTGCGGTCGTTCTCCTTGGCCCATTCGAGCGCACGGAGCCCGGTCCCCGCCGGGGTGAAGGCGAAGCTCTCGCCGTAGTGCGTCAGATCCGTACTCCCCACCGCCACCGCGTCGGGACGGACCGCGGCCTGCACCTCCCGGGCCAGGCGTCCGCGTTCGTGCGCATCGGCCGCGGGCGGCGCCCCGATCGGCAGCACCGCCGCATCCGGAAAGCAGTGCCGGATGAAGGGCAGTTGCAGCTCGATGGCGTTGTCGCCGTAGTGGGGCCGGCAGTTCGCCTCGCCCACCCCGGCCTCGATGCAGGCGCGGGCGAGGTCCTCGTCCACCGGCACCGCCCCGAAGGGGGTCTCCCACGCGCCCTCGTTCCAGATGGCGGGCGCGTCGAGGTGCATGGTGTGCACCGCGCCGAAGACGATGACCGTCGACGGCGCGGCCGGCCGGAGCGCGAGATAGGCCTTGCCCGCGCAGGGGCCGCTGAAGCGCAGGCCCGCGTGCGGGGCGATGGCGGCGACGGGGGTTCCGGCCGGCGGCCGGACCTCGCCGAACTGCAGGTACGCATCCAGTTCGGCGGCCAGCTGGCCCGGGTCGGCCGGATACCACGCGCCCGCCTTTTCCGCGGATCGGACAGGCATGACGATTCCCTCCTTTGTGTGCAACGAACGTTGCCGGTGTCTGCCTCGCGCTTCGTCGGGACCAGGCGGAGCATACCGGCCTCGGTGGAAAGCCTTCGGGCGCTGCCTCAGGCGTCCTTCACCATCTCCGGGTCGGCCGCAACGCGAAAGCCGATGCGGTTGAGGCGCGTATCCGGCTCGGTCATGTCGTGGTAGTAGACGTTGAGGGCGTAGACCGCCGAGAGCCAGTGCCCGCCCCGCAGGGGGATGCGCGACTCCCGGGAGTCGGGGTCCGGCTGGCACCACTCCGCCACGTTGCCGGCCATGTCATAGCACCCCAGCGGCGAGACGCCGGCCTCGTAGTGGCCCACCGGCATGGTGCACGGTGCGCTCTGGTCGAACAGGTTGCGTCCGAAATTGCACTGGCGGTGATTGCCGAACGTGTCGCCCCACGGAAAGTGGCGCTCGTCCTTGCCGCGACCGGCGTACTCCCATTCCTTCTCGGTCGGAAGGCGCAGCCCGGCCCACTCGCAGAAGGCCAGCGCATCCGCGTACGAGACCCCGACGACGGGCTGGGCGTCACCGTTAAAGCGCTCGCCGAAGTCCTCGCGCCCCTCGTGGCCGGTCGCTTCCTCGAAGGCGCGGAACTGGGCGTTGGTCACCTCAAAGCGGCCGATCAGATACTTCCCCAGCGTCGCGCGCCGGTCCAGCTTGCCGACGCTGCCGCTGCCGAAGACAAAGGTCGCGGCATCGATCGGAACCAGCTCGATCCCGGTCTTGGCGTGGACCACGTTCTCCGGCTTGGCCGGGGGCACGCGGTCGCGGTCGGCCTTGGACAGCGCCTTCTGGACGGGCTGCGCTTCGATGGGCTCGGACGAGGCGGCGGGGTCGGCTTCGCGCGCCGCCGCCTCCAGGGATTCCGGCGTTTCCGCCACCACGGTCTCCGCTTCGGACGCCCCGGCGTCGGCCGGCTCGGAGGCGCCCCCGGCAGCCGCGGCGTCGGCTTCGCCCTGCACCGACCGGATGATCTGCTGGACCTCGTGCTCGGAGATGCTCAGGTGCCCGCCAATGGAGTCGAGCATCGACTGCTCCTTGGCCGAGATGTCGCCGTCGGCCAGGCAGACGCCGATCAGGTCGCGCAGCGTCTCCACCTTCTCCTCCCGGGCGCCGGCAAGCTGCAGCGCGTTGTCGCCGCCGCGGATGGCCTTCACCACCTCGTTGGCCTCCTTGGCGGAGATGCCGATGCGCTTGCGGATCGTCTCGAGGTGTTCCTTTTCCGGATCGGTGAGCGTCTTGTCGACCATGGCGGCGACGAGCAGGTTGTGCCAGCGGCGGCGGTTCTGGGAATCCATGCAGCGCCCCCTTCTGTCTGCGGTTCGGATGGAGCGGTTGTCCGGCGGCACGCCCGCATGCCGGCCGGAGGATCAGGATAGCCCGTCCGCCGCGCCTGTCAAGCCCGCGCGGGTCCGCTTCAGGCGAAGGGCTGCACGTGGCGGCGCAGGTGCATCTCGAGACAGGCGTAGTGCGCCTCCTCGTAGGTCTCCAGCGTCTCGTACAGCCGGTCGCGCAGGTGCGCCGCCCCGTCGGCGTCGGTGGCGCCCAGGACCGAGCCGTAGGTCACGTGCAGCGCCTGGCGGGTGTGGAAGTGCTCCAGCGCGCCGGCCAGGTCCGCGTCCGAAAGCGCGGCCGGGTCGAGCACCTGCTTCGGATCGGCCGAGACGTGGTAGCTCGCCCGGTCCTCCGGATAGCGCGCCCGCGCCAGCGCCAGGACCTCGCGGAAGAGATCCGGGTCGATCCGGCTCACCGCGTCGAGCGCTTCCAGCCAGCTCGTCCCCGCCGTCTTGAGGTGAATCCGTCCGCGCGCATACCGCGCCGCGATCGGATAGATCGAAAACTTGTCCGACCCGCTGTGGAGGCTCAGCTTGTAGTCGCCCAGCGTCCGGGCGATGGCGGCGTGGACGGCGAACTCCTTTTCGAACTGCGCGATCTCGCCGATGTAGTCCACCCCCTTCTCGAACCGCCCGCTGAAGCGCGGCGCCAGGCTCACCGGCCCGACCCCGAGCCGCTGCAGCTCCGCGGCGATGAAGGTGTGCTCCGCGGGGGTGGTCGGCGCGTCGGTCTCGTCCACGCTCAGCTCAAACTCCCACGCCCGGTCGCCGGCCTTGGACGCGAGGTGCCGGTAGAGGCGCGTCGCGTGGACGACCGCCGGCAGATACTTCACCGCCGCGCGCAGGCAGGCGGCCTCGGTCATCTCCACCTTCAGCCCGCCCTCGAGCGCAAAGGTCTTGCCCGCGTAGGCCTGCCGGCAGGCGGCTTCGCTCGCCTCCGCCTCGGCCCACGGCAGCGACGCGAACGCCTCGACCAGGACCGACCCTTCCAGGCGTGCGGCGCGGTGGTCCACCGCCGCGCCCGGGTCGACCGTGAAGAGGGTAAACCCGGCGGCGAGGCAGGCGTCGATGTCCTCCTCGGTCTTGAGGTGGTCCCCGTCGGCGCCGTACCCGTCGCGGTAGCCGCCCTCCAGCACCCCGAAGGTCGCCGCGTCCACCACGTCCGCCGGGCTGCGGCCGGTGCGGTGCATCTCGCGCATCGACTGCTGGGCGAAGACGGGGCGGATGCCGGTGCCGCGGACCGCGCGGACATGCCCCGGCGTCGCCAGGCCCAGCCGATCCCCCAGCCCCACCGACGCGTCGGTCCCCAGCACCGTCGGCGCGGTCCAGGGGAGGAGGGCCCGCAGCGCGCAGGCGTTCTCGTGGTCCAGCGCCCCGGTGCGCAGAAAGAGGGACTCGCCCCCCACCGTCACCGGCGCGGCCTCGCCCCCCAGGCAGGCCCGGTCGCTCGAGCAGATGCCCGGGCCCAGCATGTGGGCCCGCTTCGCCCGCCCCTGCCGGGCCAGGAAGAGGATCGCGTCGTCGACCGGGGTCACCGACCGTTCGTACACCTCGCCGTCGACCAGCTCCCCCAGCGCGTCGGCAGCGGCCTGGGGCGATTCGTTGGCGAGCAGGGCGGAAAACTCCATGGAGGCTGCATCCTTTCGCGATGAACGTCAGATTCCGCGCCACCCTACACCGACGGCCCGCCGGAGACAACCCCTAATTCCATCCGCCCCCGGATCCCGCCCGTCGCAACCGCCCGTGGCGCCGGACATTCCGCCCGCTTCTTCGCATGCTCCGTACGGCCGGACATTCTGCAAAATCGAGAAAACGTCCGCCCGCCTCTTGCCATCCCCCCGATTGTGTTGCGTACTATAGGGTTGGGGACGGGCAGCCGCGCCACCCGTGCGCGACCCCCCGCAACACGAACCCGTCGGCAAGGTGAAGGAGGGCAGTCCATGC